>NZ_AKIS01000138.1:0-12991 GCF_000277005.1 Pontibacter sp. BAB1700
TATTTACCTTTGATTTGACTAGTTTATTACTTAATACAAATGAGATCATGGTTAACCAAGAAGGAGACTAGACATGTCAGGGCTAATTAATTTGGTCACTTCCACCTTTCCTATAAAGATTCTTTGTATTACTAGAGAAACAGAAACAAATTATAATACTTATTTGCTATCTCCCTTTTCTCGAGATAAAAGGCAAGTTGACATCTAATTCTACTATATACTTATAAATCGAACTTGTTTAAGATGAAAAACTATTACCTAATTAATGAAGAGGGCCAGCAGGAAGGGCCTTTATCATTTGAGGAACTTAAAAACCTAAAAATCTCTCGGGATAGCTTTATCTGGTATGAAGGATTAGAAGAGTGGAAAAGAGCCGGGCTGCTTAATGATTTTAATTCTTATTTTAAATTACCGCCACCATTTCAACAGATAGCCCCCCCTGACTTTATCAGAAAACCTACTTCTTCTATCTCAGATAACCCTATCAATAAGGAAGAGTTAAAAACAGGAGATATTGCCGCTCTGCAAAACATTTTACACAATGAGTTCCCAGATGCAAAAATACAACATAGTAAAACAATCTTTGGTCAGCAAGTATTGATAATATCCAAAAGCCAAAGTAATAGAGCTAGAGTAGGTTTTATGAAGAATAAATTTTTGTTGATGCACTTTACCCTAAACCGCTTATAATAATACTGATGCTTTTGTCTTTGTTCATTTTTGGACTTGGCCTTTTATGGATGTTTTATTACAGCTATCAAAATAGGGTTTTCAGGAAAAGGATAAAGAAAACATTACAAAGCAAATTACCACATATAAATTTATATTGGGCTTCAAAACTACCTATCTAAAAAGAAATAAATGCATAAGCTTTAACCTACAAATCAGGAAGTAAACGATTCCTGATTTGTAGGTTATCCAATTCCATTTAATATTTCTAGAATTTAGTTTGAATAAAATTGAAAGTACTAACCAATCTGTATTTGAGCCAGTCCTGCCTTCCTCATACACCCGTCACATAAAGTCACTTTGGCTTTGTCTATAGTCGCCACCCCTCCACCAGCATCAGCAATGAAACACGAGGTCACAACACAGTGCCCCCAATGGATGAACTACCTCATGCAGGGAGGCCTTGGCCAGCCTGTCTTAGTACCTGTTGTCACTCGCCTTCCCCCTACCAAGTCTAAAGGTGGAGACCAAGCAGGCCTCTCCACCAAGATGCGAACCTGAGATATCATCTTCTCCTGACTCTAGAAATAATCTTCTAAAGTCATTGTTCCGCTCTAGCTACCACTCGTGCTTCTTAGCAATCTCTCTATCTTCAACTTTCGCATGTAAGTAGAGTTGTCTATGCATTGGAACAACCCCTGAATGAACTTTTCCAAATCAGGTCGTACATAGATAACGTAATAGTTAGGTTCCTCACAGTAGTCCCCCCATTCCCCTTCTATATATTTTAAGAGTATTCCCTTCAATTCCTGATTCGCTATCACCAGCCGCTTATACCATCCTTCTTCTCCAATGACAAACGTAAAAAGATTGTCTTCCGCATCATAACTGAAGCTATATTCGATATCATCAGGAAAATTCTGATTTTCCTCTTGGATGGCTAACTCAAAGGTTTCATCCATAAATTCTTTAAGGCCTTCTACTTCAAAGGCAATGTTTCCTTGTACTCTCATTGATTTAACTTAAATGTAAACAGATTTTATTTGTATTGGCAAAAGTAATATAAAAATAATACAAACATGTGGGAATATTTTTTTCACTTTGCATGCAGGAATATTTTGCATAAAAAAGGCCAATACACTAAATAAACACTGTTTTTTGTCTATGTTAACAAATTGTTAAATTTCTTAACCCATATCCATTATGTTCAAAACACCTATATTGTCAACATCCATAGTTAGAGTTTTTGTTATCAGAACCAAACCTCGCTACTCTATGTAACAACTGTGATTGCAACTTAAGAATGTACCTATATCACTAGTTACAATACCCTTACTAGCTAGGACCGTAAGCATAGCTTTGCTTCAGTAGATAAAGTGATCGTACTTCCCTTGAAGCTGTTGAGTGCTTTGTAATAGGCTCCCTCTTGTTGTGTCCGAATTTCATCTTCCCAGTTGTAGCTCTAGGGAGAAAGATCAGTCATCCATTAAACTTAATAGAAAGTCAATTTTTGCGCTTCTGACAATCCCATAGTGCTCGAACAGGGCTATTGGGCTAAGCCGGTGAAGTATGTCTACCACCTTCCTGTTAAGTTCTACGTCATCCAGGTACACCACAATCCATCCATCATCGATATACTCAATAGGCATGATTGTCGAAAACTTGAAATATGTGCCGCTCTGCCTTGGTGATTCACAACGTGCACATATCCTAAGCTGTATGCCTCGTGCAGGAATGTGATGAAACTAGACTCATTCTCAAAGGTTCTTTGCATTGCTCTAGTTGCTCTTGTATTTTGCTTATTTGATGACTGGCACAGGTAACTGCCAATACTCAAATGCCTTAATAAGCTCATATCTTACCTGTCCCAGCAACGGCTCAGGAGTCAGGATAGAGTCGTGCCTTGGGACTATCTGCGTCACGCCTTGCTGAAGTAGCTTTGCCACGCATGTGTTAATAACTACCTCACTTTCGATGCGCTGCATCATCCACATCAGGTTTGTATAGCTTCCTTTTACTCCCCTATTTTTGATAGAAGGATTGTACTGACTGTACCTCGACTTAATTGTTTTGAACCCATGCCACACGTCTGAAAAACGAGCCTTAAAGCACTCACTGACAGCATCGCCAGCGGACTGAGAACCAAAAAGGACATAGAAGAAAACTTTCTTAGCCGCCTCCCTATCAGTAGCTGCGAGGAAGTTGAAAGGCTTCTTTTTTTTCTTCCTCTTAGCGTTCTTGACCTCTTCGTATTGCTGTAGTGCCTGCTTCCAGCTTGGGGTAAAGTACTGTTTCAATTGCTCTGCCCAAACTTCATATACCGTTCCATTCAGGCAGATCCCCCGGTACTCCTCCCAATCTGCAGAGGTAAAGTCAATGCCTTCTACTAAGTCAGAGGCCTCAGGCAGTATCCGCTCCACGACATCAACGTCCAAGATGGCTGAAAGAAAGGCTTGGCAGTTCTTAATATCCACCTCCTTGCACTCATACTCGTCAAACCCCTTGAATCTGACAAGCGGGTGGCATACTTTCCTTAAAGACAGCCATGCATTGTGCACACGGCCATAGTTGTCCCTGTTGTACCATTCGATATCCCTGCCATCAACATGGTAGAGGTACTTCAGGTAGCTATAGCCACGCTTCTCCACTTCTAACTTGTTGGTTCTCACCAGCTCTCTTGCTTCTTTTGTGTGTAGTACCAGATATACATCCTGCAGCGCCTCAATGAGCTTTGCTAAAACTGGGTCGTTTGATAAGCCAATGAACCTTTTATGCCGTTCTGCACGGTAGCATAGCTCAGCGTTAAAGGCCTTTTTGTCCATAATAGCTACCTTCTTATAATATTTACTGCCTACTCCGAAAATGTTTACCTGCAGCAGGTTAGTTGGTATTCGGAAGCTTCTGGTCTGGTTGTTACGTGGGTCTGGCTGACTATGCCGGTGTGGCTTCATCTCCAGCAGGTCATTCTGAGTAAGAAACTTCAAGGCGGCCGATGCCTTCTTCTCCCCTAAAATCTTCTCCACCAAATGGCTGTGGATAGGGACAAACTCTTGATATGAAAAGATATCGTGGTATCTCCTCCTGTAGGAGTTGAAGATAACTTTATAGAGCAATAGCACTCGGTCGTGTAGGCCTGATTGGTTAAGTATCGTCTTAAATAACTGCGCAGGCAGGTTGGCTGGAAGGTAACCCCATGTAAGTTGTTTTTGTTGATTCTTCTTTCTCACTTCGATAGTTTTTAAGGTTCGAAGCTTATAGAATCTCGATATGAGAAAGTTTTAACTTCCACTGATAAAAATTTGAATTGTAAAAAACATCGGAAACTTAAACCACCCCTCCACCCCACTTCCACCCTTTTTCAGGTTTCCGATGTTTTTTGTACATGATAGAGGCCAGACAGAGCCGGGGCCACCTACAGGCCCCCGGCTCTCTAAATAATGCGCTAGACGATGCATTCTGTTATTTACAAAAATGGAAGGGCAAAGTGGTAGAAGAAAGGTAGAAGAACTTGATATATACCTAAAAAGAAAGGCACATTCATGAGCAATGAGTACAGAAGCGTTAAGATGAAAGACACTACTTTTTTCAACTTAAATTACCTAATCAGGCAGCTATTCTATCAGCAGGGAGTCCGACTGACGAAGGTGCAGGCCATGGATATCGCAGTCAACAGACTGGGTGAGGCAATCATCAAAGCGCAGGATAAAACTAATAGCAAGTCAAATGATAGAGGTAGATAAACTTTTCAAGCGGGGTTATTGCAAATTCCCATACACCCTCTCTGGGAAAGCTTACAATATTACTTTGTACCTCCAAGATGAGTACAAGGGGTTCTGTCATGCTGCCATTAATAAAGCAGATTTACACGAAACCTTTCCCTTGTTCTTGGATACACTGATTATTAAAAATGAGTTTGAAGTCTACCATGTGCTGCTTTTGGTAGGGAGCACTTATCATCCTCTTTACATGAGGGTATATAACATCCAAGTGGAAATAAAGGTGCCGGGTTTTAAGCTCCCACAGTTCATTGTATAGGAACAACCTATAACGTAATTTGATTAAGATTGGTAGATCCCAAATTCCTCCGATAGCTGTGCTTCGTGAAGAGTACTATTAACCTTTGGCCATTGTAGAATTCTATGAATTACAATGCTCTTGGACTTTTGTTATAGTTCGTGGACTTTTGTTATACTTCGGTGGAGAAATGTTATAGTTCGTTGGACTTTTGTTATAGTTAAGTGGAGAAATGTTATAGTTGAGTGGACTTTTGTTATAGTTGAGTGGACTTTTGTTATACTTACCCCCTCAAAGACCCTTTGTATCAACGAGTTACAGAGCCTGTAACTATATAAACCTTATAAAAATAAGGTAAACTTCTTTTAAAAGGGGTAAAAGCAGCAGTTTCATTTTAAGAAACTTAGTTTTTGCATACCAAGCATACTTGAAAATGTTGCTACTTTCTGTTCAGCTCAAGCGAGAATCTTTCCAGCTTTTCGGCTAAGGCTATCACTTCATCGATCCGCTGCACACCAGCCAGCAGATCCTGTGGAATCTGCTCCTCTGGAAAGTAGCTGGCTCCTAGCTGTGCGGCTAGACTACATACAGTGTCTGTGTCCTCGCCAAGGTTAACCGCTGTGAAAATTGTTTCCTCGAAATTGTTAGACTGGTAGAAAGACCACAATACACTCTCGAGTGTGTGTATGACGTAGCCTGAGGAAAATACCTCTTCCTCCTCGGCATCAAGAATCTCGCCTGAAAGAATTCTTTTGAAGGCAAGGCGCTCTGAAGTTGGTACGCTAAGCTGTTCCAGCGTGAACGCACGCTCCAAGCTATTCACCGCTACTGCGTAGGCCATTTCCCTGTTCTTCGTTTCTAGCATTGCCAACAGGAGCTCGCAGAAGAAGAAGCAGGCAAGGACAGAGCGTATGTGGGAATGTGTAATGGACGAATTCTCCCTGATCAGTTCAAATCTCTCGGTGAAGTTTAAGGAATTCAGCAGCACTACCAAGGGCGCAGAACGCATCAATGATCCATTACCGTTGTCATGCTCCCCGCTACCAGAACACAAGGTTATATCAACCTTGCCTATATCACCCCCATCCTGCTCCAGTTTTGCCTCAACACAATCCAGCGCCCTACGTGTGGCTATGCCAATATCAAACAAGACTCCCGTAGCCGTGTAGCTGCCATTCCGGTACCAGTCAAGGTATTTCAAAACAAGCTTATACAGGTCATATCCTTCCAAAATGGACTCAATGGTGCACCACGTCATGCTGGAGTCATCGCTCCACGTGCCCGGAGGCACCGGATAAGTGCCCCAGCCACGGAGGCTTGTGACCGGGTTTCGCTTTAGTTCTTCTCTGCTTTGAAACTCCACGCTGGTTCCAAGGCTGTCGCCAAGAAATCCAGACAAAATTATCCTTTTGACTCTCAATGTATTAGTTGATTTCTGTAACAATTCCTAAAATTAATAATTGGTTACATTTGTATTGTAAAAATAAACATAATACATTTGTAACCATAAAACAATATCATCACACAGGTTCTATAGCAATAGTATGCCATTGACCGGATATAGTTACTGCATTATATGAAGTTAGCTGAGTTATTAAAGACTTACAATATTAGCGGGGCCTCTTTAGCAGACTTTATTGGCCTTACCCGTGGCGCTTTTAATAACAAATTGAAAGTAAAGGATGGAAAGACCTTTAATGAAAATGAGAAAGTGCTTATCCGAACCTTTTTCGACTTTCTGAAGGAAGATTTGGAAGCGGGTGTTCAGTTCGATGAGGTTCCCTATGACCCAACAGAAGTATCGGAGAGAGCAGAACACATCAAGACGTACCTTCAGGAAAGGCTCGAAACGCTAATCCTTATATCAGAATTAAAGAAGACTGAAGGGAGAGGGCGTATAAGAGCCTCAGCCATAAAGTTTAAAAAGGACAAGGATGCCAAGCAGGAAAAAGACAGCGGCCAAGATGGGCCAGACACAAACCAACCTTAAAAACAAATCATAACAATAATGGATACTCCCAGTGAAATTCAATTCCCCGATATCCTAACTGCCAACACCTACAGATGGGGAAGCAGTGCACACGCATCAGGCAGGAGGTATAATGAACGTAAGCGGCAGATGGAGGTAAGCTCGTTCTTTGAGAAGCTAGGCTTTAGAGTAACGCTTGGGGAAGACAGCCTAAAAGCTACGATAGACAAAATCGAAGTCTACTTCACTTATTATGAAACATGCAAGAACGTCTACAAGACATTCACAGTCTACCGGGATGGCAAGAAGAGCAACATCACCGTGCTGCGAAAGTACGCCAACATGAGGACGAGGAAGATTGACAACCTTTTAGCCGCCATGGACAGAAAAGCTGCTTAAACAACTTGCGTAGCCTCACGCCAGTAATGGTCAGGTGGTTCAATTTAAAGGTCCTGTTAGAATGTCCATCATTTTCAAACCAGACCAGCACAAAACTTTACTTCCTTTAGTTCACGATAAACTCTAGATATGATTGAACCAGTCACATCCAAAACACCAGTGCTTCTGTTCTGTCGTGTCAGCACTGACGCCCAGTCCTACGCCTACCAACTGGAGGAGCTGCAGAGTTACTGCACCTCACAGGGTTATGAGGTGGTGGAAACCATTGCCAATAACATCTCCGGGCGTACCGGTGCCAAGCGGCCGGACTTGGAGCATCTCTTCAGTTTGGCCAAGCGGGGAATTTTCAGAAAGGTAATTGTGACTTCAGTGGAGCGTCTAGGTCGGGATGCACGAATGATTCGCAAAACGATTGACTACCTGCACGAGCCGAAAATCTCTGTGGTATTTAAGAACCAATGTTTTGAGAGTCTGGATACTAACGGGGAAGAGACCTTTGTCACCAACATCCTCATCTCAGTATATGCCGAAGTAAGCATGGAGGATAACAAGCAGAGGTTATCTAAGATAAAAAGTGGCTTAGATCATGCTGTCAAGAAGGGGAAAACTCTAGGTCGCCAGGCTGGGTGAAAAAAGAATAATGAAAAGCTATTGCGGGAGGGCCCGAAACTGGTAAAGGACCTGAAGCAGGGACTATCGCTGAATCAGTGTGTGAAGCTGCATGGTGTGGCTAAGAATACCGTCATCAAGGTCAAAAAAGCTATTATCCAGTTGTAGCTGTTATGCATCTGCAGTTACTTGACCTAGACGGTTCTACCTCTACATATAAAATCAATTGTAAATCATTCTCAGATCAATATTAAAATCTTTCATACTCACCATACCATAAAGTAAGGACTAATAAAATTTAAAAATGTTAAGACTAATACTAAAAGATATTTTCTCCAGACAGAAACACCTGAAGCAAAGAGCAGCCATCAGAAAGCACTTACAGAGTTTTTTAGATAATGGTCTGGAAAGTTGGGCTTTTACCCATAACGAGAATCCAGCATTGTATTCTGCCCTACAGCTGTGTATGCCAGACGGAACATACTTCTTATACATAATAAACTCCAAAGTAGAGCAAGAGCTTAAAGGTATAACAAAAAACGATCATAACTCTCCGGACATGCTAAGGGGGTGGATGAGAAAAGATAAACTAACCTTGCTGGGTTTTTAATTATGATTTCAAGTTATCCACATGAAAATAGAAACCGGCACATTTTGTTTAATTCTTGGAAACTGACATTCTTACTTTGCCTGACAAATTCTCAATCTGAAGCTACAATAGGGACTGCAGAGTAGGTTTCACGATTATAAATCTTTTCAGTTCCAGACTGAGATTGCCGTTTCATCACTTGGGACCTAGAAATAAGACCGCAACAATATGAAAAGAACTGAAATTATTACTAGCTCCTTCGCAATGCAAAAAGGTGTGAAAATCAAAGGCAAAGAGCTAAAGGTTCTAAAGAGAGCTATGCTAAAGGAGAAAGAGTTTCAATTCTATCTTTGCAGCGAAAGCAATCATCCTGATGACAAGATCTCAATAAGCTACTACTTCTTAGAGGGAGACAGAAGAGGCGAATCGATAATTTTTCAAAACAATTATGTGAAGAGAGAGCTCACTGAGTTTGAAACATACTGGCAAAACCAAGCCTTCCTCTACCAACTATCAGTTGCTAAGACCATTTATTATATTGAAGGAACAGGATTATTCGCATTTACAGTAGATACGACTGATATCCATAGCAAAGCAGAAAGCATTAAAAAGTCCCTTACATTTAGTTGCATATATAATAGCCCTCTTACAAGGACCTACAAAATTACTTCTTTGTTAGCGGCTACACCACTTGCGACTAGTGATAGAAGTTTGAATTGAAGTAAGACCCTACTATTGAAGAGGCCACTATGGTTCAGTAGATGCTTCTGGAGCTACTTGGCATTCTCTAAGTTCACTCTGATGCGTAACTTAAGATTATAATTTCTTAACAACAATTGGAAAATTTAAACGAGTAGATGCTATATCGGAGTATTTATCTGTCTTTTAATCAAGTCATATTACAGGTACTCCGCAGAAGATTTGATTTATATAAGTATTCCACGATGGCTATTGAGACCTCCAATGCAACCCAATAGTCACATATATTTAAGCCTCATCCCAGATCTGTATTTTACTTCATTTTAATTATAATATTACTACATTGCTATAATTATAAATGATTTAAAACCCCTCTCACAATGAGGCATCAAGATGTGTGTTTATTATATCATCAAAACTTATCGCTATAACTGTACACCTTAATCGTGGAAACAAAACTGTACAAAGAACTAATTCAGCATTTGCCTGTGATACATCAAAGCTTCACCACGAAGCGTAGCAACTGGAAGAATGCAGAAATGAAAATTGATTGGCTGCAGGATTTAAACGATCAGCTGTTCCAGAACCAATCCAAACTCGAACTGAGCAGACAGGACTTACTTTCCCACACTGGCTCCACCCGTGAACTTATCGCCAAAGTCATTTACTGGGGTTACCCAAACGGTATGCGTGGCAACCATTTTGTGAACATCCTGAGGAACATAGTGCCCCTTGAAGAGGCTCTGGACAACATAAAAGTTAAAATTAATCCCGAGACAGAAGACTATGAAGCAGTGGTGCGCATGTTTGACAGTATTCAAGGCTTGGGGATGTCCACATTCAGCAAGATACTCTATTTCATGGGCATCAAGTTTAATGGCTACCCATCCCTGATTCTTGACCTAAGGCTCATAGACGTGTTCCGCAGCAACGTGTTTGCTGACTTCGCTGAACTCAAATCCATGCACTATGGTAACACCCGGAAGCATTACCTAGATTATATCCGAATTATGAACGAGTTGGCTGAAAGGCTTGGCACAAGCGGTGAGAGCATCGAGCAGTTCCTATTTATTTTCGGAAACAACTTAAAAGAGAACTGAGACTTTCTACGCAAGCTATGGAGACATTATATAACGATGGCTTTTGCCTGAATGCCAACTGAACAACGAGGAGGTGAAGCTGATGCTCAATAAGGATGACTTCTGGGAATGCCCGAAGTCAAACCTGCAGCTGGCAATTTATGGTGTTGATGCAGTTACATTAAAGTTTAGGGGTACGGGCAAATTCAAAGAGACACCTGTATACGGAACAGACGAGATTTGCGGTGCTATTCTGTCTCGGGCTGAAGAGAACTCTATAATGCCAAGCAACTTATTTTTCAACTCGCACGAAGAATTGAGACGTTACCTACAATTCGAAGTTGAGCCGAATCTCGAGTTGAGCCTGCAAAACCTTGCAATGACATACATTACATATAAATATGGTGGTGGCTCTCTCTTGCCCTACAAGCGACAGTCCAGGAACTTTAAGATAGATTTTGAGAATAAGAACATCCTGAAGAAGCTAGAAAAGCGTGATGTGGAAGAAGGCCTGCCATTTCAACATTCGTACACTCACCTGTACAATCTTTTGACGCTACTGTTCCAGCGGCAATGTGATGGGAATATAAGCTGGCTACCAGAAATGGGCATGAGCCAGAACCAACTTGAAATTTGCAATAAGTTCCTACACCATATGCCAGATCCTGTCACACATATTACAGACAAAAATGTTCTGAAGCAGAGGCTCCTGATATTTATCGTTGATCTGATTTGCGTTATCTACCATGGCCAGAAAGCCAATATAAGCAGCGACAATACTATCAAATAACCTTTTTGATAGCAATACGAACCTTTACAAGCTATTATCCTCAAACTATTTATCTTTCAATTAATTGTTTTCACTTTAGATGGCAATTCTCTACCCAAACTACGAAACTATCAAAAGTCTTAAAGTTCCTCCAACCGAAGGGGAGCTTAAAATGATTGACTTTTTAGTTGAAACCCTGGATGATGAATATGAAGTATTCTTCCAGCCCTTTCTAAATGGTGATTGCCCGGATATTGTGTTGATGCGAAAGGGAGGAGGCGTACTAATTATCGAGGTGAAGGACTGGCGATTGGATAGTTACCATCTCGATTATAGAAAAAGGTGGTTTGTCACACATAATAATGCATTGATAAAATCTCCGATTTCCCAGGTCATGAAGTACAAAGAGAATATGTACGACCTGCATATACAGAACCTGTTAGAATTAAAGTTAAAGGAATTTAAGTATTGGTATATTGTCAATTGCGCCATATTCTTTTATCATGAGAAGCAAAGCGATATCAAAGACTTCCTTCTAACCCCTTTTGAGCGGAAAAAAGAATTTTTAGATCAGTCCAACGCAAAAAAAGAATCATATGACAAGCTAGAAGAAGATGAAAGTAACTATCTAACTTTTTTAAATAAAAACATAGACCTTATAGGCTATGACAACCTTAATTCTAAAGATTTAAAGGACCTCCTTAAAAGAAGGTGGATTAGCAAGAAGTCAACATATTTTGATGACAAGCTGTACGATAGCTTTAAAAGATACTTAAAGCCATCATTCCATTCAATGGATGATGGGAAGAATTTCAATTATACCAAGAAACAGATTGAGTTGTCTACAAGTAGATCCGGTGAACAGAAAATCAAAGGAATTGTTGGAGCTGGTAAGACTCTAGTTCTTGCTAAAAGAGCTGTTAATGCACACAAAAGAACGGATGACAAGGTTTTAATATTAACCTATAACATATCACTCAAGAACTACATTCATGACAAAATCAGTAATGTAAGAGAAGAGTTTTACTGGAAAAACTTTCATATAGCGAATTACCACGATTTTTATAATTCTGTCCTGAACAACCTTGGTATTGACTTTGATATTCCCACAGATTTTGACAATTGGGAGAAGTGGCGCAAGGATGCATTCTTCGAGAATAACTACTACAGTAACATTAATCTATTTGCAGAACATAAAGATCAAATTGAGAAATACGCTGCAATCCTGATTGATGAAGTTCAGGATTATCAAACTACTTGGTTAAGAATAATTAAAAAATACTTTTTAGAAGAAGATGGTGAATTTGTGGTGTTTGGTGATAGCAAGCAGGACATCTATAATAGAGTAGCACTGGTTGATAATAAGAAAGAATTAGTAATACCAGAAAGCCCTGGAAGATGGTCAGAATTGAATCAATCTTTCCGCCTCACTCCTACTATAACTGCCTTTGCTTCCTCGTTTCAGAAGCGCTTCTTAGCAGATAATCACCTACCAGATGAATTTGAAAATCTCAACTTCCAATCAGCTCTTTTCGATAGAGTCCATTACAAATATTTTGGTCAACTCAATTTTCAAGAAGTAGCATCATTTATAAAGTCCTATACCATCCAACTAGGGGCACATCCTAATGATGTATGTGTATTGTCCTTATCTATTGATGTAATTAGAGAGATAGATTTCGAGTATAGAAAAATCAGCCCAGAAAAAACATATATAATGGCTGAAACAAAGGAGTATTACAACCATTTAAAGGGTATCCATGGTGATACAAAAAAATTCAAAAAGGAACTTGAGAAAATAAGAAAGAACAAGAAGTTACACTTTTGGATGAACTCTGGTACAATGAAATTTTCAACCGTGCATAGCTACAAGGGATGGGAGATTCAGACTTTATTCCTAATTACTCATAAAGACACTCTTGAATCGACATACAAGGAGTTGGTATACACTGGTTTTACTAGGTGTATGCGCAACTTAATCATTATTGATATTGATGACCAAGAACTGCACAGCTTTATGGGAGAATTGCAATTCGTAGAAACAATCAACTAAAATTGCACTAAATTTCTTGCAAAACTGGCATCATCTGTAATAGTCAAGATATAGTCTGACAGCTGTGGCTTAGCTGACAGTGGTCTGCCCTAATGTATTGTTCCCTGAGCCCGCGTCGTCGGCTCATTTTTTTTCTCCACCA
>NZ_AKIS01000139.1:0-6028 GCF_000277005.1 Pontibacter sp. BAB1700
TGCCTGGAGTATCACATCGGTAACTGTAAAGGCCCTTGTGAAGATTTGGTAGATGAAACAACGTACAACCAGTACATTGCTCAGATCAAGAACATTCTCTCAGGTAATCTTTCGATAGCGAAAAATTACTTTAAAGAGCGAATGGCAGAAGCAGCAGCTGATTACCAATATGAGCAGGCCCATCGCTACAAGCAGAAGCTCGATCTGTTAGAAGACTATCAGGCGAAGTCTACTGTTGTTAGCAACACACTCTCCAACATCGACGTCTTTTCGATCACCTCGAACGAAAAGTGTGCTTTTGTGAACTACCTGAAGGTAATGAACGGCTCTATTATACAAACGCAGTCACTGGAGCTACATAAAAAACTGGATGAGTCTGATGAAGAGCTATTGGCTTCTGTGATTGTACAGCTGCGTCATGAATTTGAAAGCACTTCCCGAGAGATTATCACCAATATTGAGCTTTCCCTGCCGCTCGATAACATCACCATCACGCAGCCACAGATAGGCGATAAGCGCAAGCTCTTGAACCTTTCGATGAAGAATGCCATGTACCTGCGCAAAGAGCGTGAAGGACGTCAGGAGCAGAATAAGAGCCTTGGCGAGCAACGTGAACTCCGTGTGCTGGAAACTTTGAAGAAAGACCTTCGGTTAACAGAGCTACCCCGCCAGATCGAATGTTTCGACAACTCCAACTTTCAGGGTGATAATCCGGTTGCATCGATGGTATGCTTCAAAAACGGCAAACCAAGCAAGAAGGACTATCGTCACTTTCATATCAAATCTGTCGTTGGCCCAAATGACTTCGAGTCGATGTACGAGGTGGTGACACGTCGTTACCGCCGTCTAATTGAAGAGAAGCAGCCTCTGCCCCAGCTAATTATCATTGATGGTGGCAAAGGGCAGCTGAGTTTTGCTGTGCAAGCCCTTAAGGATCTTAATTTATGGGGACAGATCGCGATTGTAGGTATAGCAAAGCGGCTCGAAGAGATTTTCTACCCGGGTGATAAGCTTCCGCTTTACATCGATAAGAAGTCAGAATCATTGAAACTTATTCAACGCTTACGCAATGAGGCACACCGTTTTGCGATTACCTTCCATCGCTCACGCCGTGATGCTGGTACCTTGAAGACCGAATTAACAGAAGTGAAAGGTATAGGTCCGAGCACGGCTGATGCATTACTTCAGAAATTCAGGTCAGTAAAGAAGCTCAAAGAACTTACTTTGACGGAATTAACTGCTGAGGTGGGTCAGCGTAAGGCCCAGATTCTTTACGATTATTTTCATAATGCCGAAGGCCCTTCTTCTTAATTAGTTTTTCCACTTATTAACCTTCCATTGATCTTGCAGTTATTCCATACTGTATGGTTTTGACTGGAAGTGCGTACTGCTCCTATAAAATAATTTATCCTATTAATACGAAAGCAGCCAGCTATACCTGCCTTTTCAACCTCCAATAAATTTACAATCCAAAAAAGGGGAGATCTTTTCAGATCTCCCCTTTTTTTGGATTGTCTTACAATTAGTAGCTCCAGAGGCTGTATTCGTACTCGATCAACGCTTCAAGCGCTTCCTGAGCAGCTAACAGTCCTTTCTTACCACCACCGTAGATATCGCCCAGAGCTCTGTCGTTCGGGTTAGATATTTTGGTGATATAAGAGCTGAACAGCCACAGATCAAATGCATCAGCCAGGTTCTTGTGCTGTGCATCGTTCTGAGCGTTGTACCAGATAGCAGTTTCAGGATTGTTTCTGAACACCTTTACCAGATCACTCATTTTAAAGCTGCCTACTGTCTGCTCGAAACCAAGTGGGTTAAGTGTAGATGGCACTTTAATGCTAATTGTCTGAATATCGTGGTACATACGAGAGCGTTTCTTGTCGAACACTACGTTCTCTTTCAGCTCCAACAGGTATAGCTGCTTTGCAAAGTACTCGTTGCTTACAGGACCAGTCTCTTGAGTAGCAGTTGTACCCAGGGCAGCGCCCCAAGCATCATCATCTTCCTCTTCCTGACCGAAACCAGCTGCGATTTCTTCCTCAGTTAACCCACCGCCCATATCTTTGGCAGTCATGTTAGCCAGGAATTCCTCTCTGGTTAGCGGTACATTTACAGAGTCTGTCTTATAGGCCACCAACTCGCCGCTTTTTACAGCATCGATCAAAACTTTGGTGATCTCTCTGTTTTCAGAAAACAAAGGTCTGTTTTGCTTTTCGCGCAAGTCGATTTTACGCCAAACCGTTTTCTTGAACAACACATCAGACTCCGGAATAGGTCTTGCTGATGGATTACTGGACTGCGTGGTAGACACTTGCTGTGCTACTGCTCCGTAAGAGAGCATCATACCAGCTGCTACACCTATTACTTTGATAAGTTTCATACTCCTTGTAAGCTTCTAATCTTAATTAGTTAAGTGGGATAGTGAAGATACCGTCGCCAGTTGGTTTCGCGTCTACCGGATTGCCTGGTAGTTCAGACGCTTCACTTCCATTACTTCGATCGTAACACGGTCGCCTTTGGCAGCTTTAGAGGCAAAACGGCTCAGGTCACCTGTTGGGCTAGAAAACTCAGCCTGATCAACTGGGTTAGAACCTCTTACCAGGAATGCTCTCCACTTCGTTACTCTATAACGTGCTTCCTGTGGCAAAAATTGCTTGAAACCTTCGTCAGCGATCGCCTGTATCTCTACAGCTCTGATGCCTTGTGCTGGCAAACCTCTCTTCTGGTCTACTGGTCTTCCATTCACTACAGTTTGTAGAGATGGTCTTGGCACTGGACGAACTTTGAAAGTTTCTGTACCAATGGCGTTACCACCGCTGCTCACGTTAAGCTTCACTTCAGTAGTAGTAGGGATTACGGTTACCTGGCCTTTCTTAGCACCTTTGATGGCAGAACCACCTGAAGCAGAGAAGCTAGGATCGTAAACCGCACCAAGAGCTGGTACCTGTACGTTCAGTTCGTTAGCACAACCCAGGTATAGGGCCTGTACTGCTGCAGATTGTACCTGAATTACTGGCTTTGCTACGATGTACTCTTCTGTTACGTCAAGTACTTCCTGCTCACCATTTTTGTCGATGATCACCTGACCTTTCCAAGTCTGCTTTGAGTTACCATCAGCGTCGTAGTTTGAGGCAGCAGCCGTGAATTCAATCTGACCTTTACCGTCTACTACGTTGATTGGCTTACCCTGGAACGTCATCTTTGGTGTGATTGCATCAGAAGAAGCGGCAATAAACATGTCAGCCTTATACTTAGTACCAGCGGCTACTGTTTTAGACTCAGCACGAGCCATCGCGAAGATCTTCTCGAACTTGATGATGTCAGCACCTACTCTTTGAGCAAGGTTCTGCAGGGCATCAGCCTCGTACTTCAGAATCTCTGCTTCTTTCTGAGAAAGTGTTGCTAGGGCAGCTACCAGTGGAGTAGCTTCGAAGTTCAGCTGTGCAAAATCTTTGTTGCGCTGGCTACGATCTTTGGCAGCCATTGGGTCAGTCTTACCATCACGTGCCAGGATGTCCGGCATGCTTGGGTTATACTGCTTCATGAACTTTGCGTAGTTGTTCAAACGCTGCTCCAGCTCGTAAGCGGCACCGTTCTTAGCACTAGCAGGCCCAATCATAGTCATAGCAACCTGATCTTCTGCACTAGGGTTTGAATATCCGGTTTTCTCCTCATTCTCACCACCTGTTCTTTCGATCAGAGTCGCGCGAAGGCCACGGATATACTCTACCAGTTCACCTGTTTCTTTTCTAACAGCATTGGCGCTCTCGAGTACAGTTCTGTCTTTGTCTCGGTTACCACCTTCGCTGACCTTGGATTTAATATTCGTTACAACTCCGCTATTGTCAGTCTGCGTTTTATTGTTGACGTCCATAAGACTCTCATCAATAAACTGAAACTTTAACAGGATAGCAGAGTTCACTTGCAGGGCGAGAAGTGCGGTCAGTACCAGGTACATCATACCGATCATCTTCTGCCGTGGTGTCTCTTTTCCTCCAGCCATTTTCTACTTAGTTACTGTTGTTTTCTTGTTGATTTAGGAAATGTTGCGCAATTAGCCTTTCATAGCTGTCAGCATGTTACCATACACTGTGTTCAGTGAGTGTAGGTTATGCGTCAGTTTAGAAACTTCTTGCTTGAACTGCTCTGTGTCCTTGCTTGCATCGGTCAGGTTCTCCATGGCCATGCTCAGGTTTCCGTAGAACTTGTTCATTGCTTTCAGGTGGTTGTTGGCATCCTGAAGCTCCATTTCGTAAACAGCATTTAAAGCACCTAAGTTTCTTGTCATGCTCTGTACTTGCGTATGATACTCCTGCGCATCGTTAGTAGCAACAGCCATTTTAGACAGTGCATCTGCTGTTGTAGCATAAGCTTCTGTAATGCGGCCCAGCTGGTCACCGGCAGCTTTAACGCGTACACCGTACTCGTTTGTAGCAGCAGTAGCCTGGCTCAGGTCAGCCATTTGAGCGGCTGTTTCGCTCAGTCTGTTCAGACCAAGACCCAGTGAATTGATTGTAGCAGGCGTAATGTCTGCATCACGCATCATTTTGTCAAGTTCCTTCGTTGCAGAAGGACCGTTGTTTGAAGCTGTGGTTGGGATAAGCGCCTCACCTGCATAATCATCAGCCAGCTGTGGGTATACTCTTGCCCAGTCTGGATCGTGTGGCTGTGGTTGGAATGCACTCAGGGCAAAGATTACGGCCTCTGTACCAAGACCAACAATCAGCATGATGTCGGCACCTGGCCAGTGCTGAATTTTAAACAATGCTCCGATAATTACGACTGCGGCACCAAGACCATACACTTTGGGCATCAACACGTCGTACAAGAAACTGCGACCTCTAGCTTTGCTCATTTTGTTTTCAAAAATTAAATGTGAACGATTGGGTATTAAATTGTTTAGTTTTTAACTGTAAAGAACACTTCTATTGACTATCTGAACTCTCTTCCTGAAGAACGTCCCAGGTAGATCATCGCGTTACGGAAACCGATATACGATCTGGCTGAGTCCTGATATTCGAAGTTACGGGTGCCAGTTTCAAGGAAGTATGCAATATCTTTCCAAGAGCCGCCTCTTACTACTTTGCGAGGCTCGTTATCATCATAGTAAACCGGGTTCAAGTCCCAGGTAATCGGAACTGTAGCATCAGCGTAGGCATCTTCGCACCACTCCGCTACGTTACCAGCCATGTCATACAGACCAAAGTCGTTCGGGAAGAACTGGGCTACAGGAGCTGTATAGGTAAAGCCATCGCTGTAGTAATCACCACGACCCGGCTTAAAGTTAGCTAGCAAACAGCCTTTGGCATTGCGCAGGTATGGACCACCCCAAGGGTATGTCGCCATATCACGGCCGCCTCTGGCAGCGTATTCCCACTCAGCCTCAGATGGCAGACGGAATTTAGGCATTGGGGCCATTCCGTTGTCAGCGTTGGCCTGGTTCTTATGCTTCGTTCTCCAGTCAGAGAAGTACTTGGCAGCAAACCAGTTCACACCCACCACCGGATATTCATCAAATGCCGGATGAGAAAAATAGTATTCCATCAAGGGGTCACCCATATGGTAAGTGAAGTCACGCACCCAAACAGTTGTGTCCGGATACAGGCTTGTCATCACAAAGTCTTCGCCCAGAATATCGATTGAGTCATTGACCATTACTTCAATGAACTGACGGTATTCGTTATTCGTAATCTCGGTTTCGTCCATATAGAAGCCGCCTATTGTTACCTGCTTGTTCAGGTTCGCCATAGTGGCCGCTATGTCCTGATCAGCCTGGCCCATATGGAAAGTTCCGCCCGGGCAGGCGACCATGCCGTAAGGTACAGCTTGTGGATTGTAGTCTGGTCGATCCTCTGCGCCTACTAGGTCGCCTTGCGGTCCTCTTCTTAACCCACAACTCGCAAGCAGTACCACCGCCAAAGCGAAGGAAGACAGCTTTAATAGTTTGTTCATGATGACTTTGGAAAAAGTAAATTTTTTAGCAATGATTTATGCACACTATTTCTGGTGTAGCAAATATATTGAGAAT
>NZ_AKIS01000140.1:0-3769 GCF_000277005.1 Pontibacter sp. BAB1700
CTTTATTATATAATTATTTCAATAAATCACCCGTTTTAAGACTGCTATTCCTTAAAAGGTTTCACTTAGGAGCTTGAATTTTTTATTAAAAAAATAATTAACATTTATTCGCTTACTCTAAAAAGGATCATTTTTTAAACTTCTCTACCAAAAACAAAAACTTTTACTCAAGCGCTTACTAGATTATATTATCTATCCATCCTCACTCGCTGTTTAATACCATATAAGAATAATACAACGACACGCATTGCTATCTCGCCATCATTTGTTCCAAATGCCTTGAAATGGGAAAACAACGAAAGCTTGCGTTAATTCAGGATAGGAGCATTTTATAGAATGCTATTTATCTGGATGTGCCTTAAATCTTGATTCATAAAAAATTTACAATTATTTGAACCAAGTCTCTTCAAAAAACATTTTGCACAATACGGACAGACCATGAAAATGTTCAGCCTAAGGTGATAAATATTTATTGAGCTCAGAATTCATTTTTCTGATACCTCATTAACTAGTTGACAGACATAGGGAAGGGTTAACAATACCTCTCTTTTTCTCTCAAAACACAATGCGTAGCTGAATTGAATTTTCCGGCCATAGCCATTTTTATAAAAAAGCATTTATCTATAGCAAACTTATACTGAACCCTTTATGCAACCGGTACAAAAGAGCCTCACGTTTGTTGTGCTCACCCTGCTTTATGTGCTGTGTTTTGGTACAAAAACCGTAGCACAAAGTTGCACTCCTATTATAACTATTTCGGGCTCTCCCTCACTATGTGCTGAAGGCGAAACGACTCTTACTGCCACACAGGCAGCTAGTTACAAATGGTCAAACGGCGCTACCACTCAGAGCATTACCGTTACAACGGCAGGCACCTATACCGTTACCACCACCAACGAGGAGGGCTGCACAGCCACCTCTGCCCCTACCCGGGTAAGCGACCGTCCGGATGCCACAATCAAAGACCCGCTTTATGACTTCACTTATTGCAGCTACACCGGCAGCGCGAACTCATTCAAGCTGGAGGTGGAGAATGCCTCTACCACGGCTGCATCTAACACGGGCTATACCATCAGTTGGGGCGATGGCAAGAGCAGTACCCTTGGCGCTGACTTTGAGAGAACCAGCCATACCTACACAGCTCCTGGCCTGTACACCATTACCGTAACTGCCACCGACGCCAGCGGCTGCGAGGGCACCTTTACCGAAAAGCTTTTCATTGGAAGCAATCCAGGCCTGGGCATCACCAGTGATGGCAATAACATCGACTGTGCTCCTGTATCCTATGGTTTCAGGATCACAGGAGTGGAAGGCAACTCACCGCACACCGTCTATACCTTCCAGTTCGACGATGGCACGGCACCTTATGTGTTCAAACACAACGAGCTGCCCGCCGACCGCATTTTACGTCACGAGTTCCTGGAGTCATCCAAGGACAAGCCGAATGGCTTCACACTGACAGGTACTGCCATCAATCAGTGTAACAAATCAATCGCCACCTTTACCGGTATCCGTATTTCCAAGGGGCTATCGCTGATTTTGCCATTGGCAATGTGTGTTTGAACGAGCCTGTCCGCTTTCAGGATAAGACCAAAAACGGTTACGATGCTTCGGCCAGAAACGATCGCTACCGTGTTAAATGGGAGATCTTCCCGGAAACCGGCTGGAAATTCTCATCAGGCAATGGCACAACGCTATCTCCGAATGTGGTTTTCAACGAACTGGGCGAGTACATGGTCCGCCTGACCGCCTATCCGCTTGATCCGAACTCGACCTGCTTGCCAACCGTGATGGAGCAGATGATCGTGGTGAACGATGTTCCAAAAGCAGCTTTTGATCTGAAACCGGATGGAGGCGTGTGCGCTCCTTCTATTTTCAGAGCACAGAACAACTCTACCGGTGCAGATCTGAAATATACCTGGACCGTGTCGGCTCAGGAAGGCTGGAGCTTTGCTGAAGGCACCAATGCCAACTCTGTAAATCCGGTTTTCAGCTTCGACAAGTCTGGTACCTATACCGTATCCCTGCTGGCCAGTAGCTTTTGCTCTGCTGTAAGCACACAGGAGACAAATATCACCGTTATTCACAAACCGCTAGTCTCCTTACCGGAGGCACAAACCTACTGTGGTCCGCAGACCATCGCCTTCACAGAAAACAATGCTGCCCACCAACCAGTTTACGATGCCCAGTCCGGCACCATCAGCGCCTACCGTTGGGAGGTGAGCGGTCCGGGCCAAGTGGCTTATGAAGGTGACACCCACGCCGGGTCAGCCTACCCAACCATGCGTTTCACTGAGCCGGGTACTTACGAAGTAAAAGTAAACGGCCTCGAACGAATGCGGCGACTCAGAAACAGCCAAACAGCAAATTACCATCGACGCTATACCTGTGCTTGAGCTGAGCGCACCGAAAGAGTTTGTCTGCCTTAACAGCGGCATCATGCAGTTGCAGGCCTCGCACCAAGGTGGCAAATGGAGTGGCTCCGACTATGTGTCGGCTGACGGACAGTTCAATCCAGCCGCGGTTGGCGCTACACCCTGATCTATACCTACCGCGCCGGTGTGTGTGAGGTAGCGGAGAACATCACAGTAACTGTAAATGATCTGCCAGCTGCGCCGAGTATACAATCGGTGGCAACACTTTGCCCGGGCAGCCCGGCACTGCTGCAAGTGCTGCAGGCCGAAGGCAGCGTGCAGTGGTACGACCAACCAACTGGCGGTAACCTGCTGCATGAAGGAAACACGTACCAGACAACTGCCCTCGACAAGACAACGACATTTTATGCCCAGACCACAGTGGAAGGCGGCTGTTCCAGTGTGCGCACTCCTATTAAAGTAGATGTATACCCGGCCACACCAGTTCCTGTGGTAGCCCCTGTTACCCTTTGTGGCGCTGGCAGCAGCGCGACACTGGTGGCAGAAGGCAATGCCGGCGCCTATGAGTGGTTTGCTGATGCAGCAGCTACGCAGCCTTTGGAGGCAAGTAGAAGCTTTACGGCCCAGAACCTGCCGGAAGGCACCACTACGTTTTATGTACGCGGCGTGACCAACGGCTGCTACAGCCCTGTGGTAGCTGCGACTGTTACCATTCTGCCAGCACTCGACCGTAACACCCTCACCGAAGTGGCGGTAATTTGCGCAGGCCAGTCCCCTGCCCTGCTAACCGGCTCTGCTCCTATCGGCGGCAACGGCATCTATACCTACCGCTGGGAGGCCAGCGTGACAGGCGCTGATACAGGATTTGAAATCATTAACGGTGCGACTGCTGCTACTTACCAGGCAGGCACGCTCAACCGCACGACCTGGTTCAGAAGAACGGTGTTATCGGCTGGTTGCTCCCATACCTCCGCTCCTGTTGCTGTTACGGTAACTCCAGTCATCGACCAAAATTCGGTTACCGCCATTGCCCCGATCTGCGAAGACGCGGAAGCTCCAGTCCTGATGGGCAGCGAGTCGACTGGTGGTACGGGCAGCTATACCTATACCTGGGAGTTCAGCACGACTGGTGCCAGCAACAGCTTTAAAGCAGCCAGCGGCAATAACCGTGAGCAGCATTACAACCCGGGCGTACTCAATACCACCACCTGGTTCCGCCGCAAAGTAAGCTCCGGCACCTGCCAGGTGCATGTGAGTGCAGCAGTGAAAGTGACGGTGGTGAAACCGATCACGATGAACTTTGTGTCGGTGCAGCAAAGCACCATCTGCAGCGGCAGCACACCATCTGTTATCATCGGCAGCATGCCGCAGGGTGGCACCGACCAGAAAACTAT
>NZ_AKIS01000141.1:0-10228 GCF_000277005.1 Pontibacter sp. BAB1700
CCCGCGAAGGTGTGCAGCGCATGATCGAAGCCGGTTACCAGCCTGCGGCCTGGGTAGAGGAGATGCTCAACCAAGGCAAAGAGTCCTTCTACATAGTGGAGAGCGGCAACCGCCGTTATTACGACATCCAGAGCAAAGAATACAAGGCAATACCAGGTGTTGAGAACTTCATCATCCTTGACAACCTGCGCAGCAACAAAGTAGTGTGGAAAAACACTGGCGCTACACTGATCGACCTCGGTGACGGCATCCTGAACGTGGAATTCCACACGAAGATGAACACCATCGGTGGTGATGTAGTGCAGGGCCTGAACAAAGGCATCGAGATTGCCGAGAAAGAATTCAGAGGCATGGTGGTAGGCAGTCAGGCGGCCAACTTCTCGGCTGGCGCCAACGTGGGTTTGATTTATATGTATGCCCTGGAGCAGGAGTATGACGAAATCAACTTCATGATTAAGCAGTTCCAGGACACGATGATGCGCATGCGCTACTCGGCTATACCTGTGGTGGGCGCTCCGCACGGATTGACCCTGGGCGGTGGCTGCGAACTGAATCTGCACTGCGACCACGTGCAAGCGGCTGCTGAGACCTACATGGGTCTGGTGGAGTTTGGCGTGGGCCTTATACCTGGAGGCGGCGGTACCAAAGAAATGACGCTCCGCGCAGCCGAAATGTACGAAGACGGCGACATCGAGTACAACACGCTCAAGAACATCTACCTAACCATCGGTATGGCAAAGGTGTCAACCTCGGCGAAAGAGGCGTTTGACCTCGGCTTTATGCGCCAGGGCGATGCCATTACTCTGAACATCAACCGCCAGATTGCCGATGCCAAAGCGCAGGCCATTCGTCTGGCCGAGGCAGGGTATACGCAGCCAGCCAAAAAGACCAACATCAAGGTACAGGGCAAAGGCGCGTTGGGTATGTTCCTGACAGGAGCCAACGCCATGGTAAGCGGACGCTACATTTCGGAGCACGACCAGAAGATATCGCACAAGCTGGCCTACGTGATGTGCGGCGGCGACCTGTCTGCCCCAACCGAGGTGAGCGAGCAATACCTCTTGGACCTCGAGCGCGAAGCATTCCTGTCGCTGACAGGTGAGCGCAAGACACTAGAGCGTATCCAGAGCATCCTGACCACAGGCAAGCCGCTGAGAAATTAATGTCTAATGCATAATGAGTAGTGATGGTGCTCTTCGATCATGTACTTGAGGAATCAACTATCAGCCATTTAACAATTTAGCAATCAGAAAATATGAACAACGCATATATCGTAGCCGGATTTCGTAGCGCAGTAGGCAAAGCCGGGCGCGGCGGATTTCGGTTTACCAGACCCGATGACCTAGCCGCTGACGTCATCAAACATCTTATGGCCTCCGTGCCCGCCCTTGATCCAGAGCGTGTAGACGACCTGATTGTGGGGAATGCTGTGCCAGAGGCGGAGCAGGGCCTGCAGATCGGACGTATGATTTCTTTGCTGGCATTGCCGATGTCGGTATCGGGCATGACGGTAAACCGCTACTGTGGCTCAGGTGTGGAAACCATTGCCATGGCCTGCAACCGCATACAGGCAGGTATGGCCGACTGCATTGTAGCAGGCGGTACCGAGTCGATGTCGATGGTGCCGACGGTAGGTTGGAAAACGGTGCCGAATTACAACATCGCCAGCAAGAACCCTGACTGGTACCTGAGCATGGGCCTGACGGCTGAGGCCGTGGCGAAAGACTACGGCGTTACCCGCGAAGACCAGGATGAGTTTGCCTATCATTCGCACCAAAAGGCTATCAACGCTATCAAGAACGGCTATTTCAAAGAGCAAATCGTGCCTATCACGGTAGAGGAAACTTACATCGATGAGAACGGCAAGAAGAAAACCCGCACTTATGTGGTAGACACCGACGAAGGTCCGCGTGCTGACACCTCGCTGGAGGCCTTAGCGCGTCTGAAGCCAGTGTTTGCGGCCGGTGGCTCGGTAACGGCTGGTAACTCTTCCCAGACGTCCGACGGCGCTGCCTTTGTGATCGTGATGAGTGAGCGCATGGTGAAAGAGCTTAACCTCGAGCCGATTGCCCGCATGGTGAGCTACGGCACTGGCGGCGTAGACCCACGCATCATGGGTATGGGACCAATCGCTGCCGTTCCGAAAGCCTTAAAGCAAGCGGGTATGACGCTCAACGACATCGACTTGATCGAGATGAACGAGGCGTTTGCTGCCCAGTCCATTGCGGTGATGCGCCACTTGGATTTCGATCCGGCTAAGTTGAATATTAACGGTGGTGCCATCGCCCTCGGTCACCCACTGGGTTGCTCGGGTGCCAAGCTAAGCGTGCAGCTATTCAGCGACCTGCGTCGAACAGGCGGCAAGCACGGCATCGTGACAGCTTGTGTTGGCGGCGGTCAAGGCGTGGCCGGCATTTTCGAATTATTGAAGTAAAAACTAATCTGTACCTAAAACACTAATCATAATCTGCCATGGAAAATGTAACAGATAAAAATAAAGCAGCCACTGTTCGCGGTGGTGAATTCCTGATCAAAGAAACGAATCCACAGGATATATTTATACCTGAAGAGTTCGGCGAGGAGCAACGCATGATGGCGCAGACCTGTTTTGACTTTGTGCGTGAGGAAGTGACCCCGCTACTCGAGCGCCTCGACAACCACGAAGAGGGGCTGATGGAGGGCCTGATGAAGAAAGCAGGTGAGCTGGGATTGTTCGCGGTAGCAATGCCCGAGCAGTACGGCGGTCTGAACATGGACTTCAATACCTCGCTGTTGGTAACCGAATCGGTAGGTGGCGGACACTCGTTCCCAGTGGCTTTTGCGGCGCATACAGGTATAGGCATGCTGCCGATCCTGTACTTCGGTACCGACGAGCAGAAAGCGAAATACCTGCCGCCATTGACTTCAGGCGAATGGGCGGCGGCGTACTGCCTCACCGAACCAGGCTCTGGCTCTGATGCCCTGGCAGCCAAAACCAAAGCGGTACTAAACGAAGCTGGTACACACTACATCCTGAACGGCCAGAAAATGTGGATCACGAACGCCGGTTTTGCCGATGTGTTCATCGTGTTTGCGCAGGTGGACGGCGACAAGTTCACAGGCTTTATTGTGGAGAAAGGTTATCCGGGCCTGAGCCTTGGCAACGAGGAGCACAAAATGGGTATCAAGGGTTCTTCTACGCGCCAGGTGTTCCTGTCGGATTGCGAAGTGCCGAAAGAAAACGTGCTCGGTGACATCGGCAAAGGTCACCTGATCGCTTTCAACATCCTGAACATCGGCCGTATCAAGCTTTGCGCGGCGACGCTGGGCGCTTCTAAGAAGGTGGTAGACCTGTCGGTGAAGTATGCCAACGAGCGACAGCAGTTCAAACTGCCGATCTCTAAATTCGGTGCCATCCGCCACAAACTGGCAGAGCAAGCTATTCGCATCTATGCAGTTGAGTCAGCGCTATACCGTTGCGGTATGGACATTTATCGCAAGGAGCAGGAGCTACTGGCTTCTGGAAAAGGCGAGAACGAAGCTATGCTGGGTGCTGCCCGCGAGTTTGCTGTAGAGTGCGCCATGCTGAAAGTGGAAGGCTCTGAAGTGCTCGACTATGTGGTGGACGAAGGGGTGCAGATCTACGGTGGCTACGGCTTCTCAGCTGACTACCCGATGGACCGCGCTTACCGCGACTCCCGTATCAACCGCATCTTCGAAGGTACCAACGAGATCAACCGCATGCTTACGGTGGACATGATCCTCAAAAAAGCCATGAACGGTGAGCTGGACCTGATGGGCCCTGCACAAAATGTGCAAAACGAACTGATGGCTATACCTGATTTCGGTGCTGAAGAGGAAGGCATGTTCGCAGCAGAGCACAAGGCGATCCGCAACCTGAAGAAAGCGATCCTGATGGTAGCCGGCACTGCGGTACAGAAATACATGAACTCACTGGCCAAAGAGCAGGAGATCCTGATGAACATCGCTGACATGGCTATCAAGACGTACGTGGCGGAATCAACGCTGCTGCGTGTAGAGAAACTGGTAGGCATGAAAGGCGAGGATGCCGTGGCGAACCAGATCGACATTGTACGCGTGACCGTGAACGATGCCGTGGACACCGCCTTCCTGGCTGGTAAAGATGCGATTGCCTCTATGGCGGAAGGTGACGAGCAACGTCTATTGTTCATGGGCCTGAAGCGCTTCACCAAGAAAGACCTCTACAATACCAAGGAGGCACGTCGTCGCATAGCAGCCGCTATGATTGACGCAAACGAATTCGTGTACTAGATTCTGACAAATCTATAGTTTTGGAAAGGCTGCCTCCTTAGGAGGTGGCCTTTTTGTATTAAGGGATTGTTGCTGAATGACTTAATAGCATCTCATGCGTAAATATACCTGAATACCGGATTGTCATTAACATAGAGGAGCGTATGGGGGTAACATGCTTAATTCCCTGCTATAACGAACGGGAGCGGATTGCGACAGTACTGGAAGCCGTGTCGAAAGTAAAGGCTATACAACAGGTAATCTGTGTGGATGACGGATCGGCTGATGGCACCGCTACGATGGTAAGCCGGCAATGGCCTTCTGTGCAAGTCATCCGCCTCAGCCAAAACCAGGGAAAAGCCGCCGCTATACAGTATGGCCTTCAGTTTGTGCAGCATGAGTTGGTTCTGTTGATGGATGCTGATTTGCAGGAATTAAATAAAACTGAACTTGAGAGAGCTATTTCTGCTTTCCAGGACACTGCCAATGTTGACATGCTAATCTTGCGGCGAATCCGGTCGCCATGGTTTGTGCGCTGGTACCGAAGTGATATACTGCTGTCCGGAGAGCGGCTTCTGCTGCGAAGTGACTTAGAGCAGGTACTGGCCCAGCCAGTGGCACGCTATCAGTTGGAAGTAGCCATTAACCGCTACATGATCAAGCGTGGCAAGCGGGTACGCTGGATGCCATGGTCTGCCATGAATACCTATAAGGTAGACAAACTCGGGATGCTGGAAGGGTCTCGTAGAGAGTTCCGGATGTATGTAGAGATAGTGGACTATGTAGGTTTTGTGCACATGCTGGTGCAGCTGAGTTCTTTTACCCGCAAGCTTAAAAAACAAAAAAGCGCGCCAAGAGAGTGGCCACGCTTTTTGTCGGGTATATGGTTAGACTAGTTACCTGATCTGCAGACGACGTAGCTGCAGGCTGTTCGCTTTCTTGGATGGCCGCACCACTACTACCAGGTCCTTTTCGCCTAGCCAGGCCGTGAAGTCTTTTACGTAAGCAGTGTCTTCGCCTTTGGCTACATTCAGGCCAGCAGCCTTAGGTGCTTCAGCCTTACCGGTGCTGGTGTCAATGCGGCGCAGGTATAGGTCATGCTTTCCGTTCAACTCTTCCAGGGTGAGCAGGTGCAGCGTGTTACCCGCCAGATGATAGCGATACGAGATGCCTGTAAAGGCTTCATCAGCAGGTGCCTTCTGATTTTTCATCAGCACAGAGCTCCAGGCTGTGCCCATAAACTGATCATAGGCAAACAGGTGAATCTCTTTGGCATAGTAAGGAGAGTTCTCACCACCCTCCATGTACTTTTTCTCTGCCATTACGATTAGTTTTTCCTCAGGTGTCAGGATCAGGTCGGTCAGGTAAATGTCCTCGAGGCGCTTGGCTTTTGCACCGCCGCTTTTATCCAGGCTGTTCACACTAGCGAGATATTCAGGTGTGAATCTGAACTCCTCTGCAAACACCATATCTTCTTTTTCGAAATCAAATTTTACAGCTTTCAGGCTATAATACTCACCGGATTTCTCATCGGCCGTCAGTACGACACCATACAGGATGCCATTGGGCTGCAGGGCGTACTTGCTGTCCATGATGTATACCTTCTTGCCTTCAAAAATGCCTCCTACCAACACTGACATGCCCTTAGCAACCGGCGACTTTAAGGTATACTGGCGTACGGTCAGGCGTTCCATGTTCTCAGAGATCAGGCTGATGAACTGGTCGCCGGCATCATTCACGATCACCTCAGCTGACACAATACCGCGAGGTCAGTCAGGCTGTACTTCGTATCTTTTACTTTCTGAAGTTTGCCGTCATACAGGCTGCCGCTGATAGACTGCAGGACCTGATTGCCAGAAACGCTATAACGGTAGGCTAAAAGTTTGGTGCCGTCAGGCGAGATTGCTATACCTGCTTTACGGGCATCCGCTGGAGCTTCGAGCAGCAGTACGGGCTTCTCTTTCTGACCGCTACGCAGGTCTACCCGATGTGCATACAGCACCTGATTGCCCTGCTCATTTGTGCGGTGCGTGACCAGCAGCACAGCTTCCTGGTTTCTGGCAAAAGCCTCCACCGTTTCTTCAGCGGCCAATGGTACAGTAGCCGACCAGGCTTTTTTGAGGGCGGTATTATAGCGCTCTATGGCATACTCGCCAGGTTTGCTGCGGCTGAGGATTACGAAGCCCTCGGTTCCGAGCGGAAGCGTCTTGCTGCTGATGCTTTGGTTGTATTGGTCTTCCGTATTGTCAGGGATGTAATTGAAAGGTATGGCGGCTCTCTTACCCTGAGACGATGCTGGTGCTGCAGCAAAGAGTATGGCTAGGCACAAAAGCGGTAGCAGGCGTAGTATTTTCAAGGGTATAAAGTTAAATGGTAACTGCATGTGTGTGCTTATGGGTATTCAGGAGCTAATATAATCAAAATTGTTTCTCGTGGAACGAGGTATGGGATAAGCTAAGAACGCACAGGTATAGGTATAGCTTAGAGTTGTATCTCCTCTGCCAGTACACGCACCGGCTGCTTGTGCTCGTCTATGGCTACAAAGGTAAAGCTGCCATGTACCGCCTTCAGCCGAACATCAGAGTACATTTCTTCAATATAGATTTCCACCTGCACCTTGAGGCTGGTATTGCCTACACTACTCACCTGTCCGATTAACTCTACAATGGTGCCTGCAGGTATAGGCTGCGTGAAATCTATCCGGTCAGACGATACCGTTACCACCCGTTTGCGGCAGAAGCGGGTAGCCGTGATAAAAGCCACCTCGTCCATTAGTTGCATGGCAGCGCCGCCAAATAGGGTGTCATAATGATTGGTCGTGTTCGGGAAAACTGCTTTGAAGATGCGCGTTTCTGACTCGGTAATACGTTGCTGTAAATTCATAATTTATAGGTTTAAGTGTGCTGGAGTGTAGGTGCGCCGCGCCACACAGCTGTGGCTGTAGGTTCAATTGAAGGTAAAAGCAGGAGCTGAATAGTGGCATAAACAGATAATTTGGGCATGCCGGTGCAGAAAAAATGTGGAGAGGGAGTAGGTGCAAATGCGCTGCAAAGTCAACTTGAGCTGCAGGAGGTGACTACTACGCTAACCACAGGCTTTAGGCGCGAAAGCATGCGTGGAATATTGTTGGGGCAAGTCTCCTGGCTTGTAACATTGTTGCCGTCCTTCTCATCCGGGCTCCGGACAATGGACATTTGTGTGGCAGCAATCAATTGTTACTTACAGTTGCGCGTCAGCCCGTGATTTGCACACGGTTCCTTTTTAAACCTGAGCTATTCCTAGCTGAGGTACCTCCAAACGCTGTAAAGATAGAAATTTTTAACTGATGCGGCTCCAGTTGACAGTATTTACGCTCAGCGACTTAATATGCCGCATGATATTCTGGTTCTGTGGCTGCTCCAACTGAGGGTCTTCGTTGAGCACACGTTGCGCAGCTGCACGTGACTCTTGTAGGATAGGAGCGTCTTTGGCCAAATCGGCAATGAGCAGATCCAGCACACCGCTTTGCTGCGTACCCATCAGGTCGCCTGGTCCGCGCAGCTTCAGGTCAATGTCAGCAATCTCAAAGCCATTGTTGGTGCGCACCATCGTCTCCAGCCTGGTCTTGCTGTCTTTGCTCAGCTTATACCCTGTCATCAGGATGCAGTAGCTCTGCTCCGCACCCCGGCCCACCCTGCCACGCAACTGGTGCAGCTGCGACAAACCGAAGCGCTCCGCACTCTCGATGATCATCACAGAGGCGTTGGGCACGTTCACGCCTACTTCAATTACAGTCGTAGCTACCATGATCTGTGTTTCGTTACGCACAAAGCGCTGCATTTCGTAGTCTTTATCCTGCGCCTTGAGTTTGCCATGCACCATGCTCACCTGGTACTCTGGGAAAGCACGGCGGATACTTTCATAGCCATCCATCAGGTCCTTGTAATCCATCCCTTCCGACTCCTCAATGAGTGGGTACACGATGTATACCTGGCGGCCGAGCTTAATCTGATCGCGCACAAACTGGAACACCTTCAGGCGGTGTGAGTCAAAGCGGTGCACGGTCACGATCTCTTTACGGCCGGCCGGCATTTCGTCGATTACCGACACATCCAGGTCGCCGTAAAGTGTCATAGCCAGAGTACGGGGTATAGGAGTGGCGGTCATCACGAGTACATGCGGGATAATGCGCGGGTTTTTGCGCCACAGCCTGGAACGCTGCTCTACCCCAAAGCGGTGCTGCTCATCCACAATGCAAAGTCCCAGGTTATGGAATTGCACCACGTCTTCCAGCAAAGCATGCGTTCCCACGATCATTTTCATCTCACCGGAGCGCAGCTGCTCGTGCAGTACCTTGCGGTCTTTGGTTTTAGTGGAGCCGGTGAGTTTGCCGATGTTTATACCTAGTCGGTCAGCAAAAGCTTTGAGACCGGTATAATGTTGGTCTGCCAAAATCTCGGTAGGCGCCATCAGCACCGATTGCGCTCCGTTATCGGCCGCGATCAGCATTGTGATGAAGGCTACGATGGTCTTGCCTGAGCCCACATCTCCCTGCAACAAGCGGTTCATCTGCTTGCCGGCTGTCAGGTCTTTGTGTATTTCCTTAATCACCCGCTTCTGCGCATTGGTCAGGTCGAGGTCATGTGGTTCTTGTAGAACTCCGTTACCGTCGGAACATGCCTGAACACCTGACCGGCCAGGTCGGCGCGGCGCACTGTTTTCTGGCGCAGCAGGCGCAGTTGTATGTAAAAGAGCTCTTCAAACTTGAGTCGGAACTTAGCGGCATTGTACTTCTCCACCGACTGCGGAAAGTGGATATTGATCAACGCATCCCGTTTGCTCATCAGGCGGTAATGGTCAATCAGCTCCGGCGAAAGCGTCTCGTTAATATTTGGCACTGCCACCTTCAGCAGCATTTCCATGTAACGGGCTATGACCTTGCTCTCAACACGGAATGCCTTCAGCTTTTCAGTGGTATGGTATACAGGTTGCAGAAAAGAGGTCGTCTGTTTCTCTTCCCCCAATTCCTCCAACTCTGGATGCGCCATGCTCCACTTGCCATTAAAGGAAGTAGGCTTGCCAAACACGATGTAGTCGGTGTGGTTTTTTAGCGTCTTTTGCATCCACTTCACCCCTTTAAACCAAACCAGCTCCATCTCATTGCCGTCTTCGTCCACCAGTGTGGCAGCCAGGCGTTGTTTCCGACCTTCGCCGAGCACTTCCTTACCCCGCACACGCCCGCGTACCTGCACATAAGGCATGCTTTCGTCCAAGTCTGTTATTTTGTAGAATTGGGTGCGGTCGAGGTAGCGGAAAGGATAGTGTTGAATGAGGTCACCGTAGGTATAAATATTGAGCTCCTTCTGCAGCAGCTCAGCCCGCTGCGGCCCCACGCCTTTCAAAAATTCGATCTTGGTATGGAAGAAGTTGTTCAAGGGTGCTAGCTTGTAATTTGGTTAGTATACAAAGATAAAAGGCAAAGGACAAAAGACCGCAGGTATAATGACGGTCTTTTGTCCTTTGTTAGCATGTCTTCTGTTTAAGAAATCTACTTCCTGTCCTTAAACTCCAGCGTGTTCAGCAGATGCACAATGTCTTTCTTCACATATTCGATCACAGGAGCCAGTGAGTCGTTTTGCGTAGCTGTTCTAAAGTAAAGCGCCCACGGAAGAAGTGCGTAGTCGTATCGGTCACGTAGAACTGAAACTGGCTCGGAATCTCACCCTCCAGCTCAAACACAGAGGCAATATCACCTTGCGGGGTTCTAATTTCTGTTTCCTCTATGGAGTACGCCTTTATCTGGTGTTTACCGGTCAGTTTGCGCGCATCCTCGATCAGGTTATTCAACATCTTCGGATCATTGTTGATCGCCTTATAGGTCAATTGCACGTTCGCTCCCAGACTCGGGTAAATGACATTGATCCAGTGTGGCTGCGCAATCATCGAAGAATCAGGGCGTATCTTGGCGTGCTTCGAATACTCGAAGGTATACGGATGC
>NZ_AKIS01000142.1:0-8009 GCF_000277005.1 Pontibacter sp. BAB1700
TAACTGCCGGTGAGTTGGAAAACGGCAAGGTATACATCCAGGTACGGGACAATGGAACAGGTATACCCGAAGAACTGATGGAAAGTATTTTCATCCCGTTCTTCACCTCTCACAAAGACGGCTCAGGTATAGGCCTCAGCCTGGCCAAGCACATCATGCTGCTGCACAAAGGCTCCATTCAGGTCGAGTCGCAGGAGGGCGTGGGCTCTGTCTTCACCCTTACTTTCTAGCACAGCACACTCATTACTAACCATTTACTTTCTCTTCCGTTCATAGGCAAACGAGTATATACCGCCTATTAAATACTCCTGCCTTATGAAAAGCGCTTCCCTACAGCAGCAGGTGACTGCCATGCTGGCTACAGCCGATGTCAAGGTTAATGGCCCCGACCCTGGGACCTGCAGGTACACGACGACCGTTTCTACAAGCGGGTACTCAGCCAAGGCTCTCTGGGTTTGGGAGAGGCCTACATGGACGGCTGGTGGGATTGTGCGCAGATAGATGAATTTGTGAACAGGGTGATGCGAGCCGACCTTTACAAGAGAGCTCGCTTTGGCTGGCGGACGGTGCTGGAAGTGCTACTGGCTAAGGCGCTGAACCTGCAGGCCAGAGGAAGAGCGGCACGCAATGCCCAGCGCCACTACGACATTGGCAACGGCCTCTACCAGCGCATGCTCGACAAACGCCTGGTATACAGCTGCGCCTACTGGAAAGAGGCTGACAATCTGGACCAGGCCCAGGAGCACAAGCTCGACCTCGTCTGCCGCAAACTACGGCTGCAGCCCGGACAGCGGGTGCTTGACATTGGCTGTGGTTGGGGAAGCTTTGCCAGGTATGCGGCTGAGCGGTATAACGTGGAAGTGGTAGGCGTTACCGTATCGCGGGAGCAGGCGACGCTGGCACGGGAACTTTGCAAAGGACTGCCCATCGAGATCCGGCTGCAGGACTACCGCGATGTGCGGGAGCAGTTCGACCATGTGGTCTCGATCGGTATGGCCGAGCATGTGGGCCTCCGCAACCACCGCACTTATATGCAAACAGCTGCCCGCTGCCTCAAAGACGATGGACTTTTCCTGCTGCACACAATCGGCGTCAACTTCTCTAAAACAGCACCCGATCCTTTCATTGACCGGTATATCTTCCCGAACTGCCTGATCCCTTCGCTGCGGCAGCTCACGGGTGCCATGGAGCACATCTTTGTGGTGGAGGACCTGCACAACTTCGGCCCTGACTACGACTATACCCTGATGGCCTGGCACCATAACTTCAACCAACACTGGCCAGAGCTACAGGGAGAGTATGGCGAGCGCTTCTACCGGATGTGGAACTACTACCTGCTCTCCAGCGCTGGTTCTTTTCGTGCCCGCAACAACCAGCTATGGCAGTTTGTGCTCTCCAAGAAAGGTATACCTGGCGGTTACGAAGCAGTGCGTTAGGTATATGGATCAGGTATAGCAAGTCAGAATCTGATCTGTTAAATCCCTACAAAAAATAGGGCAGTTTGAACAGCTGAGGGGGGCAACTGCAGTGCCGCTTACAAGCTATACTTAAAAAGCAAAGGCCGATGAAATGAATCACCGGCCCCGCCTCGTTAGGATAGTTAAACACGCGTTATTTTTGCATCACAATTCGGATAAAGGACACGCCTTCATCTGTCACCAGTCTGGCGATGTACATACCACCAGCCAGCTTGCCTTTCTCGAACTGATAAGTCTTATGCTCACCCGCTCTGCCATTGCCTTGCGCCAGCACGGTCACCACAGAACCTCGCATATCCAGTACTTCCAACTTGTAGCTGCCGTCTTGCGTCAGCGTGAAGCCGATGTCAGTCTTAGCACCGAACGGGTTAGGCACAGCACGCAGGGACATTCTCTCTGCGCTGATCTCCGCTTTGGCAGTAGCTGTTGCTGTCGCAGCCAGTCCGCAGTCACCCAAGCTTCCTTTAGCAGCTGTCAGCAGGTATGGCACTGCATTCGGAGCCACGCACTCAGCTACACCGTCTACACATACCAGCACTTTGTCTTTCTTCTTGCCATCGCTACAGCGCACATCTACCACCGTGATTGTGATCGACTGATGCTTGATGCAGCCATCGCCGTTCACGGCACGCACGGTGAAGGTATAAGTACCCGCTGCTTTCGGAGTGAAGATGACACTGGCACCTGTCGTTGCGCTCAGGCCTTCTGCACCGCTCCAGGTATACTCGTTGTCAGCATCGCCGCCAGCCTGCAGACGCACGTTCTGCGGACCGTAACCCAGGTATAGGTTTGATGCGACACCGCCTGTGTATACATCAGAAGTAGCTACTGCATCAAGTGTTAGAGGAGTTGTACAGGCGTAAGTTTCCGGCAGATCAAATGCCTCTACCTGGTCAAAGCGATTGAGGTTAGAACCCTGGTCGGCACTAAAGCCCAAACCTCTCCTGGCAAATACTTTCCAGATCAGTTCCTGGTTAGCTCCCTCGTAGTTCTGACGGTCAGCCAGCAGGATCGCATCACGACCATCTACAAAGCCAGGACGACAAGCCTGCAGTTTCAGTCCGTCGATCACCAGTTGCATGGCCATGTTGTTGCCACCTTTGCCATTGTAAAGATCAGCATCAAAGCCGTACTTGTCGATCAAGGCCCATGTCATATCCCACAGCATGGTAGACCATACAAAACCAACGCCGTGCGGTTGGCTGATCGCTGCATTGTTAGTAGAAGCATAGGTATGCGGGTTCACACCGAAGTCAGTAGAATAAGGGGCAGGCCGGATGCCGGGGCCGTCTGTAGGCTGGCCTTTGGCATAAGTTCCGATGCCTCTTACTTTGGCACCTGTGTCACCTGGCTTCATGGTCATCATCAGGCCAAACCAGTCGCTCCAGCCTTCGCCCATCTGCTCGGCGTTGTTGAGGCAGTTTGCCACAGTGCGACCACCCGTCAGACGGTTTGAGATACCATGGCCATACTCGTGCACGATAATACCGTTGTCGAAGTCACCATCCAGTTCAGGTCTGCCATCATCTTTCAAACGAACGATCACTTCTTCACCAGCATCCATACGGGCTCTGAGCAGGGCGCCTGCCTCCTGGCTGATCATGACAGCAGGTATAGTGATTGGCATTGTTGGCGTTCCACCCATCGCGATTGGGTCTCCGGGAGCATTGTTGATCACAATCACAGCAATGGCGCCTGCCAGCTGAGCGGCTTCCACTTTCTCCGTGAATGGACAGTTTCCTCTATACGCCACGGCGATGTTACCCGCTACGGCTGTAGTATTTGTCAGTGCGCCACAGCCTTCCTGCGGTAGTCCTACTGTGCCTTGTCCTACCACGAGTTTGCCTACTACAGGCTCTGAGTTGAGTTTGCGTGCCCATGCTGCTTCCGTTGCCGGGTAGCTACCAGCCACTGACGACGGAGAGGTTACGGATACCATGTCGGCATCAGGCGGGCTGCTCCACAGGTACATCTGCATGCGGGGAGCAAAACCATCCACGTTAGTGGCAAAGTTTGCATTGTTGCGGGAGGTGCCGTTACGGTTGTCCTGGGCTTCGGCTAGCACCGGATCACCTTGTGAACCGCCTCTGCCATAGTTATTGAGCTGGAAGTTACCGCTGGCCTCGTCGAAGCCATACTGATACCATACGTCGTGTACCACGTTGTTCCAATAGAACAGGTTTGTGATAGCGGCATCGCGGTTGGCAACCGGCTGCTTGTTGAAATCGATCGGGAAGTCAAAGCTCAGCTCAGAGCCACCATCCGGGCTATAATTCGTACTCCAGCTGTTATTGTTATTCGGGTCTTCGTAGGCATACACGTTGTTGCCGCGGGTTCTCGTTTCGGTGTGCCAGCCTTGAGGTGACGCCAGTTGATTCGCGGCAGAAGTGCTCACCATGGAACGTGGTCCGTGGCTAGGGCTCTCCACCGGCATCGCGAATACGTTGTAGGCATTGGAAACCCGCACAATACTTGCCTGCGGTGCCGCTACATAGGGTGATGCGGTGGTGTGGCTATGATCGTCGTGCAGAAACTTGCCTCCCGGACCATCATTCTCAAACTGGCAGTGCACCACCATGTTGTCTTTGTCCAACACAGCGCCCGTTGTGGCATCAAGCCGGAGATTCCACCAGTTCTGGCCATCCAGTTCATAGATCGAAACTTCCCAGGCCAGGCGCAGGCTGCCGTCTTCCATAGGTTGGTATACCAGTTTGGCAGGTATAGGCTCCAGAGAGATACCTGCTTTGGAAAAGGTAACCGCTCTGTTTCGGCCATTGCCTCGCTCCTGCACCGTGAGCGGCTCCTTCATGGCTATACCCAGGTGCTGTGCTGCAGCGGCCACGGCTCCTGCTGCATCCAAACCAGGCTGGTTTGACTTCGCTCGCTTGCCTACCTGCTTCTGCAATCGGTTGCCCATGGTGAGCACACGACCCTCTTTACTCATGCTGATGTTTGTCACCGCACCATGCACTTCAATGCCTCTGTAGAGCTGCTTGATGTACAGGTGCTTCATGCCACTCTTTGGACTTTCAGTCTCACTGGCCAGTTCAAGCTCAGCTACATCTTCATCTTCCAGTTCGAGTTGCTTTTTGTTTTTCTGAATGTGATTCAGAGCGGCTTGCGGGACTGGTCTTTGGTCAGACCTCCCCTGCCCGAAGGCGGTAAAAGTGCCGGATAAGAACAGGACCAGCAGCAACAGCTGCCAGTGCAATTGTAAACGTGTTTTCATGCGCTAATTTTTAAGGGTTAGACAATCGAGGTTGGAAGACTCAGACTGTTGGAGCGGAATAAATAACTCCCTAAAAGTAAATAGCTTAGAGCATGAAAAACAGGAATAATTCAGAGCAGAAGTAACTATAAAATTAGCACGATAAAATTTAACTAATACGATACAAAAAGCCACAACAACTGCGGTGATCATTGTAAAGAAGTACCATTTAGCACACATAGTTTTATTCTTATATTTATATCTTAACTAAGATTTTCTACTATTTACTTTTAACTGTCTTGACCAGCACCCATTAAAAACGACACACAGATTAATTTAAATGGCTATTTTCCTGGTAATGAAGCTGCAAGAACAGGTATAGCATAAAGCAAGCAGGGCCGGTGAATTGCTTCACCGGCCCTGCTTCTTACTTAGTGTTATTGTTACCTCAGCAATAGCATGGTTCCCGATCGGGTACTGCCGCCATTCACAATTCTGTAGATGTACATGCCATTCTCACGGCCTTTCGCATTGAAGGTATTCTTATAAGTTTCACCTTGTTTTACATTTCCTTCGAACACTGTCTCCACCTCACGGCCTGTGATGTCATATACCTTGAGAATGGTATAACCCGTCTCTTTTGCCTTAAAGCTGATGGTGGTGCTTTCTGAGAATGGGTTAGGGTAGTTCAACAGAATCTCTCCGTTGTTCAGCTCAGAAGACCGCAAGGACTGATTTCCTGTCGCAGTAAGATTAAAGTTCTCAGGCAGATCAAAGGCCTCCACCTGGTCAAAGCGATAGTAGCTCAATCCCTGGCTGGCGCTGTAGCCTACACCTCTTCTGGCAAAGGCTTTCCAGATCAGTTCCTGGTTAGCACCTCCGTAGTTCAACTGATCAGCCAGCAGGATCGCATCGCGGCCGTCTACGAAGCCTGGGTAACAAGGCTGTAGTTTCAGACCGTCGATCACCAGTTGCATCGCCATATTGTTACCGCCGTTGCCATTGTAGAGGTCCTCATCAAAGCCGTACTGATCGATCAGGTCCCAGGTCATCTCCCAAAGGATAGTGGCAAACACAAAGCCGATGCCGTGCGGAGCTGACAAAGCAGAATTATTAGTCGCACCATAGGTATAGTTGTTTACGCTGAAGTCTGTGGTGTACGGAGCCGGTCTGATGCCGCGGCCGGTGGTTGGTTCACCTACCGCATAAGTACCTATACCTCTGATCTTCTCGCGGGTATCGCCTTTTTTCATGGTCATCATCAGGCCGAACCAGTCACTCCAGCCTTCACCCATCTGCTCAGTTGTCAGCACCATGCCGCCAGCCAGTACCTGTGTTGGCAAACAGGAGGTGGTGTTCGGACCGCCCGTCAGGCGGTTGGAGATACCATGACCGTACTCATGCACAATAATGCCATTATCGAAGTCACCGTCGATCTCAGGGCCTGATCCGTCGTCTTTTAATGCCACGATAACCTCTTGGTTTGCATCAAGCAAGGCTCTGATACTTGCGCCTGTTACATCTGTTATCATGACAGAAGGGATGGTAATAAGCGCTGGATTAGTAGCACCAACTCCCATCACCGTAGGCGTGCCAGGAGCGTTGTTGATCACGATGACAGCTATGGCACCGGCGTTCTGAGCATTCAGTACTTTCACACCAAACTCACAGCTTCCTCTGTATACCACTGCTATGTTCCCTGCCATTGCACCTGCATTTGTCAGTGCATCGCAACCTTCAACCGGGTTACCGCTAGAGGCCGCCGCCAATACAAGTTTACCTGTGATCGGCGTTGAACTAAGTGGCGTCCCGAATGATGACTGCACTGCCAGGTAGCTGCCAGCAATAGAAGAAGGTGAAGTAACTCTGAACATGTCAGCATCGGGCTTGCCACTCCATAGGTACATCTGCATTCTTGGACGTCTGCCATCGATAGGTGTTGCAAAGTTGGCGTTGTTTCGCGAAACACCGTTCCTGTTATCCTGAGCCTCTGCCATTACATGGTCACCACCCAGACCACCTTTCCCAAAGTTGAAAGATTGGAAGTTGCCGCTTTCCTCATCGAAACCATATTTGTACCATACATCATGCACCAGGTTGTTCCAATAGAAAAGATTGGTGATAGCCGCATCCCGGTAAGCTTCCGGCTCCTGTGAGAAGTCAACCGGGAATTTGAAAACACGCTGGGTACCTCCATCAGGACTGTGCCCGTGTACCACGTCTGCCCCATCGTCGGTGTTACTGGCGATATGACCAGTATTGTTAGGGTCTTCATAGGCATACACGTTGTTGCCACGGGTAATGGTATAGCTCATTTTATCGGTAGTATGCCAGCCGGAAGGTGACGCGACCCTGTCTGCTACGGCTGCGGCGTTCATCGGCTTTCTGCCGCCATGGCTTGGACTCTCAATCGGCATAGGGTATACCTCGTACAAGCCAGGTGTTTTCCCGTTGTTGACAGGTCCTGCTGCCTGAGCGTAAGGCGTCATATCCAGTTCCTGCACTGCTGGTGCAGCTGTTGTGTGGCTATGGTTGGCATGCAGAAAGTCACCACCCGCTCCATCATTCTCAAACTGGCAGTGCACGACCATGTTATCCTTGTCCAGCAGTTCTCCCGTGCTGGCATCCACTCTGATGTTCCACCAGTTCTGAGCATCCAGTTCATAAATGGAAACCTCCCAGGCCAGACGCAGCGTCCCATCCAGCATGGGTTGATATACCAGTTTGGCAGGTATAGGCTCCAGTGAGATACCACCAGTAGAGAGCAGTACCTCTCTGTTTTTAGCGTTGGCACTTTCGAGCACCGTCAGAGATTCACTAACAGTAGTACCCAGATGACGGGCCGCCGCTGCCACGGCGCCGTTTGCATCAAGAGCAGGCTGCTTTCCATTGATTTTCTGGTTAATGTCCTCCTGGAAGCGATTACCAACTGTTACCACCTCACCACGGCTGTTCACACTGATGTTTGTAATAGCTCCATGAATCTCAATACCATCCACTTGCTGTTTGATGTAGTAGTGTTTTAGACCACTTTTTTTACTTTCAGACTCACTGCTCAACTCCAGATCAGCTACATCCTTGTCTTTTACTTTTAGCTTCGCTTTGTTTTTGTTGATGTGATCAAGTGCTACCTGGGGTACTTGCTTTTTACCGGCAGGCCTTTTCCCTTGCGCAAAAGAGACGGTGGATCCGAACAGCATAGCCACAATGAGGACTAGCTGCAAATACATGCGTAATGCTCTGGTCATAGTTAATAATTTAAGTTAGGAATAAAAGAATAATGGATAGAATTTTACTACGCCATTTAATTACTATAGTTATAT
>NZ_AKIS01000143.1:0-3763 GCF_000277005.1 Pontibacter sp. BAB1700
GTACAGCTCCAGCACACCGCCCAAACCAACGCCTCCACTCAGGTGCACATGCTTGCCCACTTGAGCACAGCTACCTACAGTCGCCCAGGTATCTACCATGGTACCCTCTTCTACATAGGCGCCGATGTTCACGTAAGATGGCATCATGATCACGCCTTTGGCAAGGTAAGCACCGTAACGGGCCACCGCATGCGGCACGACACGCACACCCAGCTCGGCATAATTCTTTTTCAGAGCGATCTTATCATGAAACTCAAAGGGTCCCACTTCGATCGTTTTCATGGCCTGGATCGGGAAGTACATCAGCACCGCTTTTTTTACCCACTCGTTAACTTTCCAGTCGTCACCTGCCGGCTCTGCCACACGCAGACGTCCTTTGTCAAGCTCTTCTATGACAGCGCGAATCGCCTCAATCGTATTCTGTTCTTTCAGCAAGTCACGGTTTTCCCAGGCCTGCTCTATTATCTGCTGTAATGCCATGCTATTTTTCGTTTTTAGAGAATGAATGCGTAAAAGTATTAAATTTAGGCGATGTCTGAAAAGAGAATCCTGCTAGCCTCGCTCCTGAAACCTATAAATGATACCCGCCTTTACGAAAAGCTGGGCTTGTCACTTAGCAAACTAGCGGACCTGAGCATCCATGTAGCCGGTTACGAAGCACCTTTACCTACCGGAGCACCGCCCAACATGCACTTTCACCCGATCTTCCGGTTTCGCAGGCTGAGCGCGGGCCGTATGGTTGCCCAGCGTGACTATTACCGTCTGCTGCAGCACATCAAACCACAGGTAGTTATTGTAGGCACACACGAACTGTTGCTACCCACCCTGCTGTATAAAGCCGGGTATGGTGCCAGGATCATTTACGACATACGGGAGAATTATAGCCTCAACCTGCGCGCGCAGCACAATTACAGCTGGCCTCTCAAGCACCTACTGGCCCTGGCGGTACGAAGTGTTGAAAAGATAACAGCCAGCCACACAGACCACTTCCTGCTGGCTGAGATTAGTTATGCCGATGAACTTCCCTTCATCAGCAACCGCTATACCTTTATCCAGAACAAGTACAAAGGCAATCCGATCGAGCCTGCAACTCCGGTCAGCCTGCCAGCTAATGGGCAGTTGCGCCTGCTCTACAGTGGCACTATAGCAGAAGAGTACGGGATATGGGAGGCTATTGGGCTGGCAAAGCAACTGCAGGCGGTTCGGGGAAATGTAAAGCTGACCATTATTGGCTACTGTGCCAGCAGCCATACCTTGACGAAACTCAGAGAAGCCTGCCAGGCACTGCCTTTCGTAGAGCTGATAGGCGGTGACAAACTGGTACCGCACCAGGCTATTCTGCAGCAGATAGAGAAAAGCCATATTGGTTTGTTGCCCTATCGACCCAATGCCAGCACATTTCGTTGCATCCCTACCAAGCTATATGAATACATGGTCTTCGGACTACCTATTCTGATCCAGGAAAACCCTTTGTGGAAAGGTATAGTAGAGGGAAACGAGGCGGGCATATCTGTTGACTTTATCCAAATAAACATAGACGAGCTCACCAGACAGTTGACCACCAAAGCCTTTTATCAATCAGGTATACCTGCTTCCATTTATTGGGAAAGCGAAGAAGTAAAACTACTACATGTCATCAACCAACTGTTAGCTCAGGTATAGGCAACATTAAAAATTATTTTTAGACGAATCTAAATTGAAATAGAATCAGTATATTTGTAAAGCTAAACCTTATATTATGCGAAATTCAAAGATAGCTGGCGTAGGCCATTATGTACCTGAGAAGGTGGTCACCAATTTTGATCTGGAAAAACTCATGGAAACTTCTGACGAATGGATCCGTGAGCGAACAGGTATACAGGAGCGTCGCTATTTCCAGGAAGGGGTAGATACGACCTCCAATATGGGAGCCAAGGCCTCCATGAAAGCACTTGAAATGGCCGGCCTGAAGCCTGAAGACGTAGACATGATCGTGTTTGCCACCCTCAGCCCGGACTATGTGTTTCCTGGCTCCGGGGTGCTCATGCAACGTGAAATGGGACTAAAAGAAATACCAGCGCTGGATGTGCGCAACCAATGCTCTGGCTTTGTGTATGCACTTTCGGTAGCAGACCAGTTCATCAAAACCGGCATGTATGACAACATTCTGGTGGTAGGCTCCGAGATTCACTCGAACGGTCTGGACTTCTCTACCCGCGGCCGTAACGTATCGGTAATCTTCGGTGACGGTGCCGGTGCGGTGGTCCTCACTCCCTCTGAAAGCAACGAGCGCGGCATCCTGTCCACGCACCTGCACTCCGATGGCGAGTTTGCTGAGGAGCTGGCTGTGATCGATCCGGGCAGTACCAAAAAGGACCGCCTGACGCACGAGATGATCGATGAAGGCACGATTTACCCTTACATGAACGGCAACCAGGTGTTCAAACACGCCGTGACACGCTTCCCCGAGGTAATTGAAGAAGCACTTAATAAAAATGGATATAAGGCATCTGATGTAGACATGCTTATACCGCATCAGGCCAACCTGCGCATCACCTCTTACATACAGCAGAAAATGGGGCTCCCAGCCGAAAAAGTGATGAGCAACATTCACAAGTATGGCAATACTACTGCAGCTTCTGTACCGATCGCTTTGAGCGAAGCCGTGCAGGAAGGACGCATCAAAGAGGGTGACCTGGTATGCATGGCAGCTTTCGGCTCCGGCTTCACCTGGGCCTCTGCGCTTATCCGTTGGTAATTTATGATTGAGTGGTTACGTGAGTTATTGATTGTAGATAAAGTATGATATATGAATCTTACATTTTTAAAGGATAAATTATATCAAACTATAAACAATCACTAACTCACGCAATCATTCAACCACTCAGTCAACAAGCCGCTCAATCACTAACTCACGCAACCGATTATTCACTCAATTAAAAACCTGTGCATAGTTTTACTGAAGAAAACTACATCAAAGCCATATACAAGCTTTCGGATGGCGGCAACCGTGAGGTGAACACCAATGCTATTGCAGATGCGCTGGACACCAAGGCTGCGTCGGTAACCGATATGCTGCGGAAGCTCAGTGCCAAAGGTATAGCCGACTATGTGAAGTACCGTGGTGTGACGCTGACCGGGAAAGGCGAACGAGTGGCTTTACAGATCATCCGCAAACACAGGTTATGGGAGGTTTTTCTGGTAGAGAAGCTGAAGTTCAACTGGGATGAAGTGCACGATATGGCGGAGGAACTGGAGCACATCAACTCTGATCTGCTCATCAGGCGGCTCGATGAATTCCTGGGCTATCCAAAATTTGACCCCCACGGCGACCCTATTCCTACGGAAGACGGCGAGATGAATACCAAGCAGCAGTGCCTGCTCGCTGACCTGGAAGTAAACAGTTCCGGTACCGTAGTAGGCGTCAATGACTCCCAGCCGCTCTTCCTGCAATACCTTGACAAAATGGGTATATTCCTGGGAGCCAAAATTAAAGTAATAGACAAGATACCTTATGACAACTCGCTGGAAATAAACCTGGAAAACAAAAAGAACCTGGTGGTATCCAGTGAGGTGGCCCGCAATATTTTTCTGTCTGCCTAGCATGAGAGCCTTTACTCTAATCCTAAGCCTGTTAATGGTTATGCTGATGGGTACGGCCTGTTCACAGGTTGATAGCCGAGGCGAGGTACCCGCCGGAAAGCGGATGCGGATCGTGACTACGACAGGTATACTGAAGGACGCCGTTGTGAACATAGTAGCGACGCGGCCGATGTGGAGGCGA
>NZ_AKIS01000144.1:0-32317 GCF_000277005.1 Pontibacter sp. BAB1700
CTTGCCGGCCGGCGGGTTCAACACCACCGGCTTTGGCACGCCTGAGAGCGATCAGCTGCTGAACCAGATCAATGAAACTGAAAGCGAGACTGACAAAGCCCGGCAACTGCACAGGTTACAGGAGATCATACAGGAAGAAGCTGCTTTTGTGCCGCTTTATTTCCGAAAAGAAAAAATAGCTATACACAGCAGGTTCACCAATACCAGGGTGTCGGGTGTACGCCCTTATTATGACCTGAGTTCATTTATGCTTAAGCCTTGATGATGCTATGGCCACTTTTGTATTCAGGCGGCTTCTTCTGGCTATACCTACGCTCTGGTTTATAGCATCTGTAATTTTTTTGCTGAGCAAACTGATGCCAGGCGCTTTTGGAAGCTCCAGCCTGGGGCAGCAGGAAGCGGGCTATTACAGCCGAAGCGATGCTGCATCGCGCGAGCATAACTACCGCCAGTTTTTAGAGGCCACCGGGCAGGACCTGCCGCTGTTTTATTTTAGTATCACCTCCGCCGCCTTACCTGATACACTGCACCGTATTTTCCCGGAGCGTGATCGCACCTTCTTGAAAAAGCTTTCCTGGCAGTATGGCAACCCTATGGCTGCCACCCACTTTTCCAGAAGCCTGAAAGAAGTTTGAAAAAGTCCTCTCTGAAACAGAGCGCCTGCAGGTACAACAGCATCTCTTCTCAATCTATAGTCACCAGGAGCACGCCGAACTCCGGCAAGCCCTGTCAGGTATAGCACAGCAATTACCTGCCAGGTCAGCTATTACTTCTGAGCTGATAGTTAAGGGTGACAACTTACTGACTGATTCCTCCAGCTACACCTATTTACTCCCATCCCTACAATGGCATGGTTCACAAAATCAGTACCACCGCTGGATAGCCGGTTTGTTAAAAGGAAGCCTGGGAACTTCACTGCGGGACGGCAGGCCCGTGACCACAGTGCTGGGCGAAGCGGTCGGTAACACCTGGTGGCTGTTATTGGCCAGTATCGTCGTGGCGGCATTGCTGGCCCTTGAAATGGCCATCCTGATGATACGCCGCTCCGGGCGCATCTGGCGCAGCACACTGCTTCCCTCCCTTTTCCTGCTGGATAGCGTGCCCCTCTTCGTCCTGGCCATGCTCCTGCTGGTGCTGCTGGCGAGTCCTGCATTTTTACAGCTTTTTCCGGTATATGGTATGGGCTACTACAGTGTTTCCGACCAGAATTGGCTACAGCAAATGGGCCAATGGCTGCAATTCATGGCACTCCCGATGCTTTGCCTGGTGCTGGCCAACCTACCTTACCTCACCAATCAGTTTTACCAGGCGATGGCAGGAGTCGCGGGGCAGGACTATATCCGCACGGCACGTGCAAAAGGCCTTTCTGAGCATCGCGTCATTCGCAGGCACATGCTGCGCAATGCCCTACTGCCTGTCATCACGCTTTTGTCTGATTACCTGCCTGCCCTGGTGGCGGGCGCCGTTATTGTCGAAACCATTTTTGCTATACCTGGTGTTGGCCGGTTGCTCGTTGAAACTGTACTGGCTCGTGACTATCCGGTTATAGTAGGCATCGTTGTCATCGCAGCTGTGTTCAGGTTGATATCGCACCTTATGTCTGACCTGCTTTATGCCCTGGCTGACCCGCGTATACGTGCTCATGCATCATGAAAAAGCTATGGCACATAGCGCGTGAGGTATGGCAGCTGGCACCGGCTTTCAGGCTATCCTTGCTATACCTGATTTTGCTGGCTGTTGTCGCACTGGCTCTTCCCTGGTTGCCACTTGCTTACGGGCCAAACGAACTGGACCTGGAGCAGATCTACCAGGCGCCACTGGCTTGGGGAAACGAAACGTACAAACCCAGGCACTGGCTCGGAACGGATAGCCTCGGCCGTGATGTATTAGCTAATGTGTTGTATGGTGTCCGTACGGCATTTGCCATCAGTCTGCCTGTTATGGTGATGGCCAGCCTGATCGGCTTAACACTTGGAGCAATAGCGGGCCTTTTTGGAAATCGCCGTCTGCGGCTGAGCCGGTCCTTGCTGACAGCTCTGCTCTTCGCCCTGTTGCCTTTTACCTATTATGGTATCTACCTCCCTATTATGTTGTATAGCCAGGGAGCCACCTACTCTGATTTCTTACTCACAGGCACTGTTGCCATCGGTTTGACTTTTGTGTTTGTCATTGTTCTTGCACCGCTTTTCAGTCGAATCCCTTTTCTCAGCAGGACGATTCATTTTCCAACTGATGAGCTCTTGCTACGGATAATTGAGGTGCAGACGAGCATCCCCCGATTAATTTTGATACTGGTACTAGCGGCTATTGTACCACCTACCCTGCCAGCTCTATCAGTTTTGCTCGTACTTACTTTCTGGACAGGAACGGCCCGGTTGACAAGAGCAGAGATGCTCCGTATCAGAGAACTGCCCTTTTTTGAGGCCGCCACGAGTCTTGGATTCACACAAAAACGTCTTCTGGTGCGCCAAGCACTTCCACTCCTCTTGGGGCCGGTGCTGGTCGCATTTTCATTTGGCTTAGCCGGTTTGCTCATGCTGGAGTCTACGCTGTCATTTCTGAACATCGGTGTAAGCACAGACCTGGTAAGTTGGGGCAGGATGATAGCTGGTATTCGCACAAACACGTCTGCCTGGTGGCTCGTTGCTATACCTGGTGCCATGCTATCGCTCACAGTTCTCGCTCTACAGACTTTCAGCTATTACATGCTGCGTTTCTTACAGCATAAAAAGTAAATACCCTATTGTTACTTTTCACCATACACCCTCTCACATACGGCTTGATATTACCCAAACAAGAAGGCATTAAAGCACACCACATCAACCTATTAATAATTATAATAAAAATAACACAAGTTACCTTGTGAAAATATGTTTCCTGTGTTAGGAGAGTGCGTTACTGTATTATTGTATCATACAAAACCAAACTACCCAATCACATGAAGATCTATGAAAGCACAGTCGGTATGTCAAAGCAGAGCATTGGCTGCCACAACAACTTAAAAACTACAAAAAGCAATTCCCAGATTGAGGATTCGCAGGAATACTCCACTATTGATGGGGAGGTGATAAATTCGTCATTAGGCTCAGACGCGGTTAAGAAAGGAACTGGTCTGTTTATAGGCGATTATTTCGTAGGTATACTGGACTCGCTCTCCGGGGTAAACAACATGCCTTACCTGCGCTACTAATACAAGGCCGCTACACCTTGAGAATAGAATAGAATAGAATTGAATAGATAGAACAGATAGAATAGAAATAGATTAAATAGATAATATTAGTGTTGGTTGTTTGTGTTTAGATTAGGCATTTGCCCTGCAGTCCCCTGCAGGGCATTTGTTTTGTAGCCTATCTCATAGGGCTTATACCCACCCTTTGCGCTCACTGAAGTGATTGCAGCCGAACTGTGCGCCTGTAATCATCTCAAATTTCCTGGGCTTCTTGTCTTCCGGTCCTTCATGTACCAGCGGCAATACATAGGCCGGCTCCAGGGCATGCTGCCCGGTTAACTCATCGCACAAGCCAAATTCATTGCTCTGAAGTTGTACTTTGTTTGGGTCCTGCTCCCAATGATTGCAGTTATTGCATGTTGCTTCCATATCTAAAAAGTTTTAAGTCCTACATTATTCTTCTAATCCATATTTACCTGTTATCACCCACAACAGGTTGCATACAACCCTTGTTATACAGTAATTTAGAATTAAGCTAAACAATCACGCCTGCTAAAATTCCATCACTCCTATCAAGTAGCTATCATTAATGGCAAAAGGTGCATGCAATATCCTTTACGGTACGCAACGAGTATAAACTTTCAAGGAATAAAACCTGAAACGAACGCTACCACATAGTTACACGTGCATGAAGCAAGAAATCTCATTTACCCGCAAAGTTGTCATTACCACCTCAGTGGTATTGTTGTTAAGTGGCGCCCTGGCTTTGGTTTTATATGCTGTGCATTTTTTCTTCCTGGTGTTCGCCAGCATCCTGTTTGCCGTGCTGCTACGTGCCATGACTAACTGGCTGCATGATAAAACAGGTGTGGGCAAAGGGCTGGCTTTGGCGCTTTCCTCGCTGTTGTTTTTCGGGCTGATTTTTCTTGCGGGTTGGCTCATAGCCCCTACCGTGCAAGCGCAGATAGAAGATTTACGTGAGACCTTGCCCTCTTCCATCGAACGACTAAAGGACCAGTTGGGCCGAACAAGCTGGGGCGCAAAGGCGCTCGACGAGCTCGAGAGCAGTCAGGAGAGTATGATGCCTGAAACACAGGAGATCGTGAACAAGGCTCAGACTTTTTTTACCTCCACCATCAGCATTATCACCGATCTGTTTATCGTGATTGTGATCGGCATCTTCTTCGCATCGAGCCCGGCACAGTACCAGAAGGGCATAGTTAGTCTGGTACCAGTACGGCACCGCACACGGCTGTGGGAAGTACTGGACAAAAGTTATGAAACACTCAAGTGGTGGCTATTCGGGAAGCTCGTCACTATGGTGTTCGTGGGCATACTCACGGCGGTCGGGCTGATGTTGCTCGGCATACCCATGGCGCTGGCGCTGGCCGTGATCGCCTTCTTCCTGGATTTCATTCCTACTGTCGGTCCCATTCTTGCTTCTGTTCCAGCCATCCTGATCGCCTTTCTGGACGGCCCCATGACGGCGCTGTATGTAGCCATCCTTTACTTCATCATTCAGTCTATTGAAAGCTATCTGCTAGCGCCCCTCTTATTTGAAAAAACCGTGCACATTTCACCTGTGATCACCCTTCTCTCGCTGGTACTTTTCGGTATACTGGTCGGTCCGCTTGGCGTGATACTGGCTGCCCCGTTGGTGGCTGTGCTGCAGGTGTTTGTGCGGGAGCTTTACATAAAAGACTACCTCGAGCGTGACCTTCCCAAAAATCAGTAAAGCTGCTTACCAGGTACTGACCTATACCTCCCTGGTTCCGTGCAAATTTGCGAAACACGGCATTTTAAGCGAAATTGGCAGAAAAAGTACTACATGAAAATCAAGCTCATCGCGATCGGTAAAACAGACGAGGCATTTCTGGAAGAGGGCATACAGAAGTATATGAAGCGGCTGAAGCATTACCATCCGCTCGAGTTCATCATTATACCTGACATAAAACAGGGAGGAAAGTTCACCGCGGATAACCTGAAAGAGGCCGAAGGCAAACTGCTTCTCCAAAAGCTACAGGACGGCGACCACGTGGTGCTGCTCGACGAAAAAGGCAAAACCTTTACCTCTACCGAGTACGCACATTTCCTGCAAAAGAAGCTTAACTCCGTCACTACTAACCTGGTTTTCATCATCGGGGGCGCCTACGGCTTCTCTCCTGCTATTTACGAACGGGCAAACGACAAGATCTCTCTTTCAAAAATGACTTTCTCCCACCAAATGGTCCGCTTGTTTTTTGTAGAGCAACTATACCGGGGTTTTACGATTCTGAGGGGGGAGAAGTATCATCATGATTGAAGAAGACCTACATTTCAGGCTATAAGGTGGCGCCACTGCCCTGAAAGTATGAATAGCTAATATGTATCTTTATCAAGCAAGATCTGACTTTCATTATTAGCTGTTATATTAATGAGAATAACACCTATTCAATCAGAACGGACTTTCTAAACCTTAGCGGCGATCTTTACAGACTGATCATCATTATCACAACCACTCGGCAATCTCTCGCTTAATATGTTCCCGGTATGTGCTTCCAATCAAAATTTCCTCTTGCAATTCTGTTTCAATCATATTACCGTTTATCGCCCTAATGGCCGACTTGCGCACGATGTAGGAACGGCTTACCCGAAGAAACTGCGCAGCGGGCAGCTTCTCCTCTATCTTTGCCATCGTCATGTGCGTCAGGATTTTCTGGTCGGACAGGTATAGTTGAATGTAGTCCTTCATACCTTTTACCAGAATCAAATCGTCTGTATTAATCTGTATAAGCTTTTTATCCTGTCTTACCCAGATGTTGTGCTGATTGGTGTCGTTTTTGGAGGTTACTTTATCAGCAGGCTGGTTGACAGCACGCTGTAACCGTACCTGCTCATCTACCTTGTTTACGGCTTTCAAAAACCGTTCAAAGGAAATAGGTTTGAGCAGGTAGTCAGCCACTGCCAGTTCATACCCATCCAGAGCATAATCAGGATAGGCGGTGGTCAGGATTGCCTGCAGCTGGTGTGCCTGCGTGAGTTTCAGCATTTCCAGCCCTGTCATTTCGGGCATGTTGATGTCCAGAAATATCAGGTCAGGCTGCTCTTCGCGAATAGTGACAAGGGCCTCAATGGCATTATCGCACACGGCTGCTAATTCCAAGAAAGGCACACGAGCCACATACTTGGCAATAATCTCCTGGGCGATGGGCTCATCGTCTATGATAACACAGCGTAGCGGCTTAATCATTTATGTGGAGCGTTAGGCTGACTTTATAGGAATCAGCTGTTTCGGTGATGTTCAAATGGTGTTTGTCGGGATAAAGCAAAGCGAGGCGACGTTTTGCGTTCTCTATACCTATACCTGTGGTGGCAGGGCGCTCTTTTTTGGTGTCGGGCTTGCTGTTTTCTACATGAAACAAAATCGTATCGCCCTCCTGCTTCAAACTAATGCGCACCCAGGCCTTGCCGATGGTGGCGTTAACGCCGTGCTTAAAGGCATTCTCTACAAAGCTGATGAGCAAGAGCGGCACGATAGGAGTCTCCTTGTTTTTGATGTGATCAAAATCATAGCTAATAGCCACGCGGGTGTTGTGGTGGCGTATCTGCTCCAGGTTGATATAGTCTGCCAGAAATTCCACTTCCCGCCCGATGGGTATACGCATACCACTGCTCTCGTAGAGCGAAAAGCGCAGTAAGTCCGACAGCTTCAGCACCACCTGCCCTGCCCGCTCGTTTTCCATCACCATGCCGTAAATATTGTTGAGCGTGTTAAACAGGAAGTGCGGGTGGATCTGCGCCCGCAGGAAGTTCAGCTCCATTTCAGTTTTCTCCTTTTGCAACATTGCGTTTCGTTTGTTGGCTTCGTAGCTGTTTTTTAACGTTTTGGCTGCAAACGCAAACAGCGTCCCAAACATAGGTATGGAGAAAATCCAGATAAACGTGTTCAATGAGAAAATATCGGCAATGCTATTAATATAGATTCGCTCGCTATAGATACGCATGCGTTGATTATCAGGGAACAAGGCCGATAACGGGCTGAGGGACTGTATTAAAATGGTGCAAACAAAATATAGGAGTAATAACAGCGCCAAAAGTTTAACCCAATGCTTGTTTTGAATGAACCCCAAGCCATAGTAAGACAACATAGTATGGTTAAAATAAATAACCACTAATTGTAAGAAAGGCATAACTAAGCGTGGATAGGTTCAGCAGGCTTGTATTGAACATATACGCAGTGTTCACTACACTAAGGCAGGACATAAAGCCCCAGAATACGAGGTGCCAAAGCAGGCGCGTTGACTGGTTAGGGTAAAGGGACGCTTGCTTATTAAAGGTAAGTGTTCTCATACTAGAGAGGAAATGAAATATTGTTATTCCTGAGGTGCGGCGCAGTTTAGGTCGAACAATATAATAAAAAAAACTATCTTTTTGGTAAAATTGTCTCGCTCGGAATACAGTATAGCCAGTTTAATTGGCTCTATTCACTACGTCTTCGTTCCCCAGCTTTTTGCTGACTGCCGACTTCACGGTTTGCTTGCCGAACTTGTATATCACCCCCAGTTGCACCCTTCTGGCGTCTCTATAGCTCACCACTTGGGTTAGCACGTTCGAGCTCCTCACCACTCCCCCCTCCACGTTACCCCTGAATAGGTCGAGAACCGCCACTGTGTATTGCAGTTGTTTGTTTAGCATGCTCCCTTTCAGCGCTACGCGGGTATAGTGGCTGCGTACCACTTCAGCCAAACCATAGTTAAACGGACCCGTGTAGTTAAATCCTGTCTCCAGTTTCAAGTCGCGTGGCAAGGAAAAACTGTTTTGCCAGCCCACGCTATGGTAAATGGTGCTGGGTATAGTCACGTCCCGGAAATTCTCCTGATCCATAGCAGATGCCATATAAGCGCCCATACCGAAGACACTGCCAGACCACCAGTTGGTCATCTGGTAACTGTAGTTGGCGTTCACCCCTACTGATGTCATGTCAAAGTTTCTATTCTTCCAGTAAGCCACGCCGTCAATGTTCACCGGTAGATTCGTAAACACGTTCTGCTCGTGCCTGTACTCGAGCTCCACAAACAGGTTGTTTTTATAAATGCCATTTACCGAAATAGCATGTGTGTACTTGGGCAGCAAGGTTGGATTGCCCTCTTCTATAGTAAATTCATCCATATAAATGCGGTAAGGCGTAAGCACGCTGAAACCTGGCCGCTGTACCGATTTGCGATAGTTAAAGGTCATGTTCAGGTTGTCGGTCATGGGACGGCTCAACATCAGGCTCGGGAACAAATCGGTAAAGGTGCGAGCAACCGGTCTGCGCTTCGTTACTTCGTCCTCCACTAACATGGTAGCATGTTCTGCCCGTATACCTGCCCGCAGGGTGGTTTTGCCTAGCTGCTTGTCCAGGCTGGTATAGCCTGCCAGAATATTCTCCGAGAATACATTCTCAAAACTAAAGGCTTCATCCCGGACAAATCGCCCGTCCTGCAGATATTCTTGCGTTGGCTGCGTGCGGTTGCTCGAAAGTGTCATTTTGGAGCCTACCGATATGTTCAAGTTGTTCCGGAAAGGGAGCTCCCAATCCATCTGCCCGACCATAATGTTAGCGTTGCTCGGATTGTCATTCCGTACGCTTCTCAAACTTTCTAAAAGACGCCCATCCGGATTATACATGTTTTGTGAGAGAATCTCGGTCGTCATGTTATGCTGGATTGGAGTATAAGTAAAAATCAAATCAACAGATTTGCCCAGGCTATCGAGTTTGCCTGTGTAGTACATGCTGTAGGTCTGTACCTGCCTGGTGGAGTATTCCCGCCCGTCTGCTAACAGTGTAGAGTCAGGTATACCTTTGAGCTGCTTCGCAAAATCAACCTGCTTGCTGACCGTAGAACTTTTGTCGACTACCTTATGCACATAGCTTGCCTGTACACCTAATGCATGCCTATTCGACAGTTGGTACTCTGCCATACCTCTAACAGATGGTGTGGAATTGTTATATCGAAAAAAGTAGTGCTCGTGCAGTACAGGGCTGTTTCCTGTGAGAGCCGCTCTGTAGCCATCGTGCGTAGAGTGCGTTAACGACCTGTCGTAGTTGAGATTGAGGTTACTCACCCATTTTTGCTGGCGATAGGTAAGGGACGTACCTAACAACCCCCTACCCGTATACCTTGGGATACGGTGCTGCGAGCGGATCCTGTCAGACCAAGCGTTCGTGCTTTTTTGGTGGTAATGCTGATGACGGTGCTGATGTTGGCGGGATAGCGGGAAGAGGGGTTGGTGATAAACTCAATCTTCTCAATTTCATCGCCTGTCATAGTGGCCATGATGGATTGCATGGTGGCGCCAGGCATCTGCACCTTGTCCAACAGAATCAGGATACCGCCTTTCCCGTTCACCGTCACACTCTCGCCCTGCACCTGCACAAAGGGCATCGCCCGAAAAATATCCAGCAAATTATCGGTTTGAAAAGTGCTGGCCTCTACGTTCAAAGTATAGCGGTCGGGGCTGCGCTCCACGACCTGCCGTTGCGCCTGTACCAGCACTTCGCCTAGCTGGTTGGTGTTTCGTAGCAGTTGCAAAATGCCAATATCTTGCACAGCCTGGTCAGCCTGTATGCGAATCGTTTCAGAAAACGTGGGCTGAAACCCCACATACCTTACTGCTACCAGATATTGTCCGTAAGGTAAGTTTTCGAATACAAATTGTCCGTTCTCGTCAGTCACTTTGCCTTTTACCAAGCTGCTGTCTGTTGCTGCCAAAAGTGTTACTGTAGCAAAGGATGCTGCATTCGATGCGTCTTCTTTCACTATGCCGCTCACCTTGCCCTGTGCCAATACAGGTATAGCAGATACAAGTGACAGGCAGATGCAGGTGAGTAGGGTAATGAGTTGTTTGGGGGAAGAGGTCTGTTCCATGAGCTTTTATTTTATTCACAGACCAAGTAACTATACACCCACATTTTCACCGATTTTATTCGACGAAAGTGGCTGAGGCTTCGACGTTGTATAGATAACTCTGATATATTTCAAGCAATCTGGCCAGCATAAAATATACTGCTCTAAATTCCGAAACTGCAGTTTATTGCTATTTTTGGTTATTTGCTAGTTGTATAAAGATTTGAAGTGCTGGTCCATTATGATCGGAAGGGGTTGTGCAGCCGAAGCCCGCAGCTTAGCGAGGGGTTACGGCAATGCTGGGTTAGGCTGCGTTTTGTCAAATCGTTTTATGGATTCCAATTCCTGCTGCTTGTTAGATGCTGGAGCAGTGGTACTTAATCAGAAAGACACACACACCTAGCCTCTCTCAAGAGGGGAATTCTACACAGCTCCCGTAAATAATTGGTAAATCTCAGCATCAACATCAAGCTGCGGCACAACCGCTTTGTGCTGCAGCATTTCAGCCCCGAGGGAAAGACCACGCTGCGCCGCAAATTGCTCCAACTGGCCGGCTTCGACTTCCGCCACTTCACCCACCTCTACCGCACCAAACAGGGCAATACCTATTACTTCTGCTATGATTATGGCTACTTCCTACTCGAGGATGAAAAGGTGCTGATTGTGAACTGGCAGCCCTACATGGAGCAAAAAAAGGTACAGGAAGTTGGTTACAAGTCGTGGAATTAATGAAGTAAACACCAAACAAAATAGCCTGTAAGTGAATAACTTACAGGCTATTTTGGGTTATGCAGCAGAGAGCAAGGGATTCGAACCCTTGATACCCTTTTGGGGTATACACACTTTCCAGGCGTGCTCCTTCGACCACTCGGACAGCTCTCTATTATGGGTGCAAATATACGCCAATAACTTACACTATCGCAAATTTTTGCTCGGCTATACCTTATAAATATATTGCACCAGGTTAAATACTGATCTCACCACGAAGGTTACTGGCAAGCATTTCACGGGTTTGTGTTGCCGGCAGGTCGAGAGCCAGCACGAACATCAATTTTGTGATAGCCGCTTCTGTCGTGATGTCATCGCCGCCGATCACCCCCATGTTGAGCAGGAATTTACTGGTTTCGTAACGGCCCTGGTCTACCCTACCCTCGTCGCACTGCGACACATTCAAAATATAGATACCCCTAGAGATAGCATCTTCCAGCAGCTCGAGCAGCCAGCCTGCAGTAGGCGCATTGCCTGCCCCGAACGTCTCCAACACGATACCACGCAGTCCCGGCGCTTCGAGCACACTGCGCATCACCTGAGGCGTTATGCCCGGGAAGAGCTTCAGGATCGCTACATTGTCGTCGAGCTGCTGGTGCACATGCAGCGGTTTTTCGGGATGCGGCAGAATAGCGCTTTCATAAAAATCGATGCTAATGCCCGCTTTGGCAAGCAGCGGGTAGTTCTCCGACTTAAAGGCATTAAAGTGTCGGCTCTCTACCTTCTTGGCCCGGTTACCTCTGATAAGCAGGTTGTGGAAATAGATGCAAACCTCCGGCACGATGCTCTTGCCGTTAACCTTCGTAGCTGCTATTTGCAGGGCTGAGATCAGGTTGGCGCGGGCATCGGTGCGAGTTCGCCCAATTGGTACTTGCGCCCCCGTAAAGATCACGGGCTTTTCCAGGTTCTCGAGCAGATAGCTAAGCGCGGAGGCGCTGTAAGCCATGGTATCTGTGCCGTGCAACACCACAAAGCCATCGTAGTCAGCGTAGTTATCGCGGATCAGGTTAGCCAGCATCAGCCAGTCACTTGGCGCCACGTTAGACGAATCAATGGCCGGCTCTATGCTTAGCACCGTCAGCATGTACTTGAAGTTGCTAAGCTCGGGTACCTTCTGCAGTATCTGACTAAAGTTAAATGGCACCAGGTGGTGCTTTTCGTCATACACCATACCTACCGTTCCGCCCGTGTAAATGATCAGAATGGAGGCCTCCGCATGTGCAGGTGCGGCGGTGTCAATATTGGTTTTAACTACGTCCATCGCTTAGAGTTTGAAGAGGTTGAAGGCGTTGCGGGTTGTGGTTTGGGCCACTTCCTCTACGGGCTTCTGCATCAGTTCGGCCACGCGGCGGGCCACCAATGGCAGGTATACGGGCTCGTTGCGCTTGCCACGATGCGGTACGGGGGCCAGGTATGGGCAGTCCGTTTCGAGCACAAGGTCATCCAGGCTCACATGCGGCAGCACCTTGTCGAGGCCACCGTTCTTAAACGTGGCCACTCCGCCTATACCCATTAGAAAGCCGAGCTCCTTTACCTTCTCAGCCTGCTCCACAGTGCCCGAAAAACAGTGGAATATACCCTTTAAAGTGCCATCCTGCGCAGCGGCGATGATCTCGTAGGTTTCATCAAAAGAGTCGCGGGTATGGAGCACGATGGGCAGTTGGTGCTTTTTGGCCAGCTCTACCTGCACTCTAAGGGCCTCATGCTGCTGCGTCAGAAAAGTCTTGTCCCAGTACAGGTCGATGCCGCATTCACCCACGGCTGCGAACTTGCGTTTATCCAGCCACTCCTCCACCAGGTATAGCTCCTTCTCAAAGTCCTTGTCCACTGAAGTCGGGTGCAGGCCCATCATAGCGATGCACTGGTTTGGGTGCTTCTCCTCCGTCTCCAGCATGATATCAATAGAGGTATGGTCAATGTTGGGCATGTAGATCTTCTCTACCCCCTCGGCCAGCGCCCTGGCAAGCGCCTCCTCACGGTCCTGCTTAAATTGCTCTGAATAGATATGTGCGTGCGAATCAACTAAAGTCATCTGTGTCATTTTGGATCAAAAATCTCGGCACAAAGGTCCGAACTAATGGCTAAGGCTGCAAGGAGAAGTATAAACTCCTAATACTTCCTCCCTTTCCACCTGACTTTGGTAGGCAAAAAGAAGTATAGGATCAGAATAAAAGTAGTCACCAGCAGGTATAGCTCAAAGACAATGTAATGCCACCAGGAGGCACTTCGGTGCAGGCGCTTGAGGCAGATGTGCATGAACAGACTTTGAAGCAGGAGTTTGACGATCGCAATGCTGAGCGCTATCCCTGGTGATGCTTTGAAAAAGAAAGGGATTAGCACAGGATAGTAGGCCGAGTGCAGCACAAAAAGCGCAAACATATATAGGGGCATGTACACCGAGCCGCGCATCCAGCGCTTGCGCTGCTCCAGCAGTGAACCGTAACTGGGGGCAGGTGCAGACAGGGCCAGTGCGTCGTTGTTGTACAGATTCCGGAAGCCGAAGCCACGCTTTAGGATCTGGTTAAATATGGCGATATCTTCTGTGATCGAAAACGGAATGTTTTCAAAACCTCCCACCGATTCATAGGCCTTGCGGGTGAGCAGCATGTTGTTGCCCATGGTGGTAACCGGCATGTTGAGGTCACTGAACACCTGCATCAGCCCGATCGAGAACAGCCAGTCCATCCGCTGCATCTTGTCGAACAGACGACTGCCTGTTACAGTGGTTAGCCCTGTCACAACGCCCACCTTTTCATCCAGCCCAGCCAACATAGCCTTTACCCAGGTAGGAGGCACTTCGATGTCGGCGTCGGTGAAGAGGAAGATGTCGGAGCTTGCTTTGCTGGCCAGCTGCGCCAGCACATTGGCCTTGCCCCTCGTCTGTCCAACTGTGTCTGTAATCGGTAGGCAGGTATAGCCGGGCTTGTTCTTTATATAGGTTTCTACCAGGGCCCGCGTCTGATCCGTGGAGCCATCATCACCTATCAGTACTTCGATCTTATCAGCTGGGTAATCGAGCGCGGCAATGGCCTGCAGACAAGCCAGAATGTTATGCTCCTCGTTTCGGGCAGCGATCAGGATGCTGACCTGCGGAAAGTCTAAAACCGCTGAGGTATAGCGCCTGCGGTTGAAGAGCAGCAACATGAGAAGCGCTGTAAAGACAATGAAGTAAAGTATAAAATAGGCAACGGATACCATCATAGGGTCTGGAAGGTATAGCCCTGTGCGGTAAAATGGTCTAAAAAACGGGGCAGGGCGTATTGCATGTTTCGCTGGGCCTTCAGGCTGTCGTGGAATACGATGATGCTGCCGCTTTGGGTACAGCGAATAGCTTCACGCAGACATTTTTCGGGACTAAGCGAACGGTCGTAATCGTTGGTGAGCACGTCCCACATCACTAGTTCATAAGCTGGTCGCAGGGCTGCTGCCTGTTTCAATGTAATGCGCCCGTAAGGAGGTCTGAAGAGCTTTGGCTGCGCTGCAATGGGGTTTAGCCGTTCCAGTTCCTGCTGACACTGCTGCACATTTTCCAGGTAACGCTCCAGCGAAGTTTCCCAGCCACGCAGGTGGTTGTGCGTATGATTCGCGAGCCGATGCCCCGCCGCTAAAATTTGCTCTGCTATATCTTGGTGCTTCACTATATTATCACCTACGGCAAAGAAAGTAGCCTGGGCTCTGTATTGCGCTAATTGCTCCAGCACCCAGGGAGTCACCTCCGGTATAGGTCCGTCATCGAAAGTCAGGTATAGCACTTTCCCCCGCTCTTCCCGCAGCCAGGTATAGCCAGGCAAAAGCCGGCGAAGCAAAGCGGGTGTCTTGTAAAGGCGGAGCAATTTGATTGTTAAGTTGTTGATTACTGAATGTTATACATTGTACCTGTAGGTGCGATACTGACACGTGCAGTGAAGCATTTAGCGGGTTTGTAGTGCATGGACAGGGTATTATCAACTTAATTGAAGATCAACAATTTAACAAATAACAATCAACAATTAATCTATTTAAACCTACACGATAGCAAGGTAATATCGTCGTTGAAAGAAGCTTCTTCGTTGAAAAGGTTGATGGCGTTGAGCAATTGCAGGTGCAGCATTTTAGAGCTTAGGAAGCGGTTTTTCTGTAGGAAGTCGATCGTACCTTCAATACCGAATTCCGATTCATCTTCGTCAAACACCTCCGTCAGACCGTCGGTATAGCAAAGCAGCACGGCATTGTGCGGCACATGTATCTTGCCCACGTTCATAAATGGCAGTACATCAAACACGCCCAGCATGGTGCAGCCATCATTGAGCAGGTCGTGGGTGTTGTTTTCGTAGAGCAGAACCGGGGCGTTGTGGCCGGCGTTCACGTAGCTCAGTTCGCGGGTACTGCGGTTGAAGATGGCGACAAATGTTGTGATGAACTTCTCAGCGATCGCATTGCGGTAAATCAGGTGGTTAAGCTCAGAAACGACCGTGTTCAGATCCGATGTCTGGCGTATGATTGTGCGCAGACCTGCCTGAAAGTTCGACATTAGCAGCGAAGCTGGTACACCCTTACCAGACACATCGGCCACGCAGAACAGAAACTGGTCCTTGTCTATCTCAATAAAGTCGTAGTAGTCGCCCCCAATGGAAGAGTGCGGAATGTAACTGGCGTGGATGGCCACGTCTTTGTCGTTGGGCAGCTTTTTTGGAAAGAGCATGGACTGCACTTCACGGGCAATCTCGATCTCTTTCCGGATCGATTCCTGTGCCAGTCGTTGACGGGCCATGCGGTGATTTTCGATGGCCACGAGCATGATATTACTCACCGTCTGCACGAAGTTCAGCGCCTCAATATTGGTATAGTAAGGCTGAATCTTGCCGATCATCACAAAGGCGAGCACTTTGCCATTGTGCAGAATCGGGATCACAATTTCGAAATTACGCCACTTCTTGTCCACGCTCAGCTTGGACATGCGGGTGATTTCCTTGAGTTCGAGAATAGTTTCGGGGAGGTGTTGCTTGGCGGCTTCCAGGTCAGTGCCAAAACTTACTTTGCAGTCCCACTTCTCGTCGTGCACAAACAGGGCCAATCGGTTGATCTGCAACTGGGCGAGCAGCGTGAAGCGGTAGATTTTGTAGAGCGCCTCTTCGGGCAGGTTGTCGTTAATCGCCTGCGTGATTTCCAACAAGGCCGATAATTCCAGCTTTTTGAGGTTTAACTCTTGCTGTATGTTCGGAGCTACTATATCAGGCATTCGGTTTCATAGTTTAGGGTTGGCGAGAAACCCGCACTAGGGGGCTCTGCCGCCAGTTACACCTGTCACGCAGGCATATACCGGGTAAATTTACAAAAAATCAATCGCATTATTTACCACACCCTACAATTCCTTTGAAATAATACGTATTCGTCGCATGCGCACACTTGCAACTACGTAGTCCAGGTATTTGTTCGGCCTTGCGGTGAAATCATCACCATCAGATAGAGTTATGCACTACCAATCCTGCTTTGGTGGCCAGGTAAAAGTATTTCTGGCAGTGCTTTCCAAAGGTGGACTCATCGTATGCATGCTCCGTGTCCGGGTCCGGGTATAGGATTCTGATATAGCCTTTGGAAATCAGGTCGCGCAGGGCAGTGCAGAGTTCTTCGTCAGTTAGTGTGCTGCTGCTTTTGAGGTCAGCGTAGGACGTCACAAAATAAAGTTCGTCCATGATAGCAAATTCGTTTTCAGTCATGATTTCGGATGATTCGGCCTTTCCATGTATAGCAACCTGTGAGGCCACTGATGGCGGTATATAGTACGTAAGGAATGTAAACAAGCTGCAGGGGAAGCATAAAAATCAGATAATTCTGTCGCCCCATGAAAGTCAGTATTTGGTTTAAAAACAGGAAATCTATCAGGAACTTAGCAGCATAGGCCGCCAGAAAAGTCCAAAACGAAAGCCAGCCGAGCAGTAAGCCCGGTATGGCCAGAAACAGCAGTAAATTGACGGTAAACACAGTAAGTGCCACCAGTTTCACATTCAGGCTCTGATAGCTCCGCCACTTGCTGGCCCAGCGCACCCGCTGCGCTATAAAACTACGCACCGTCTTGCGTGCCTCGGTATACACCGTGGCTCCGGGATGCTTCAAAAAAGCAATTCGCTCCGGGTATAGCTGGCTTACCTTGTGTAGCAAAAATTCATCATCACCGCTGGCTATTCCTTCGTTTCCCGCAAAGCCCCCTACCTCTTCGAACACTTCCCGGGTATAAGCCAGGTTGGCCCCATTGCACATATTGGGTTGTCGCAGCCCGATAGAGGCTCCCCCTACCCCGATCAACGATGCGAACTCGACCAGTTGCATGCGTTCCAGCAAGGTATGGGTATTGTGGAAGCTCACAGGTCCTGAAATGAAAAATGACTGCTGCGTTTCGTAGGTATAGGCGAAGCATAGAAGCCAGTCCGGCTGCACACGGCAGTCACCATCGGTAAAGACCAGGAGCTCATTACTGGTTTGCGCTATACCTTGTTTGATAGCGGCTTTTTTGCCCGTCGATTCCGTGTGCCCAGCAAGCCGGATCAGACGCAAATTCAACTTAGTAGCAGGTATAAATTCCTGTATCAGCTGAGCAGTTCCGTCATCGGAGTGATCGTCCACCACTAGTACCTCAAAGAGCTCCGCCGGGTAATTTTGTGATTCTAAATCGCGGAGTAAATTCAGTATCTGCCGTGCCTCATTGCGCACAGGTATAATAACGGAGAGTTGGGTCGCAGGTATAAAACCGGCAGGTACAGTAGGTATAGGGAGACGCTTCCAGGCAGATAGACAGCGCAGAATGATCCAAGCATAGGCTAGCAGCGAAAGCAGCAGCAACACAAACATCAGGCGGCACCTCCTCTCCTGCCCAGCTTCAGCCGCAGCACAAAAAACAGACCCACAGCACTCGGCACTACGATGTTCAGCAGCCACAGGCTCAGGCTGGCACTCAGCACCTGCAGCCGCTCCTGCCCCAGCAGCCGAACACGTACATGGCCGACAGTTCCCGCACGCCGAGATCCGAGAGCAATGACACCGAGGGCACTACTGACTTCAGAAAGAAAGCAGTCGATACGCCACTGAGGTACTCCACCGGACTAAGCCGCACCTCAAACAAAATGAGCAGCAGTACAAACTGCAGCAGAAACACGAAGTAGCGCACGAGCGACAGCAACAGTACCCGGTTCATCTCCATGAAGGTATAGCGCCCCATGATAGCCAGGTACTTTGCCAGTTTTCGCAGCGGTCCAACCGCAGCGACCAGCGCCACCATGGCACGGGCATTGAAGAGCAGTAGTAGCAAGGCCGCATTGAGCACGAGCAACAGGAAAAATACACTCAGGCAAATAGCCGGATAATCTCTCCAGTAGAGCAGCAAGGCAAAGTAGATCAGGCCCAGCGAGCCCACCAGTACCGTCGCCACCAGTTGACAAAAACGGCCAATAAACACAGCGCCTATACCTTCCAGCCGCTCCTTGCTTTTGAGCTCCAGCACACGGCCGGCATAGTCGCCAAGCCGGTTGGGGGTGATGAAGCCAAGCGTGAGCCCCACCATCACGGCACGGAAAGCCCGCAGGTATGAAATGCGCTCCAGCTTTTGTCCCAGCAGCTGCCACTTCCAGGCCTCCAGCCCCCAGTTGGCAGGTATAAGCAGGGCACTTAAAATCAGCAGAAAGGTATAGTCGCTTTGGCGGGCCGACTGCAGTATACCCTGCCAGGAAAGCAGGGTGTCGGGCACGGTGAAGATGGCCAGGTACAGGAAGTATAGCGTAAGCACCACCACGACAATTTTGCCGGCGACTAAAAGGAACCTTCTGTTGCGGGTAATGTTCAAGATATTGTCTTAAATTGCGCCTCCTATGGTTTACTCTTCTGCACTCCCACCCAATAAATTAATACTTGGCATTGACCCTGGTACACAAGTGATGGGCTACGGCCTGATTGAAGTGACAGGCTCCAAGGTAAAAGTAGTGCAGTATGGCGTTATTCACCTCAAAAGCTACAGCAACCACGCCATCAAGTTAAAGAAAATTTTTGACCGCATGATACAGCTCATCGACGAATACCTGCCCGACGAGCTGGCCATCGAGTCGCCTTTCTTTGGTGTGAACGTGCAGAGTATGCTCAAACTCGGTCGCGCACAGGGAGTTGCCATCGCCGCCGCCCTTTCCCGCGACATCCCCTATGTGGAGTACGCCCCCAAAAAAGTAAAGCAGTCGGTAACCGGAAACGGCAACGCCTCCAAGGAGCAGGTGGCCAGCATGCTGGTGCAGATCCTCAAAATTCAGCCCGACCCGAAGATGTTCGACGCCACCGACGCCCTGTCCGTGGCCCTCTGCCACCATTACCAGAAAGGCAATAACGCTAAGAAAGGCGCCAACTCCTGGAAAGCCTTCCTGACCGACAATCCGGAGAGAAAGCTTTAATCTTACTGTATTGTTCGCCCTATCCTGTCATTTCGACCTTTGGGAGAAATCTGGACTTCGAACTGCATTATGCCAAATTTCTCATTGTATTCGAAATGACAGGCAAAGTGTGTCTCATACTTTTTGAATTCACCGCTCTCTAACCCCCTCAACTCCCCACCCTTAAACTCCCCCAAGTATAAGCTTTTGAAAATATTTCGCAGATTTGTAAAAAATCGCCTCTATCTTTCGTAAGGCTTATAAGCCTGATGAATCAGCTTTGTGCGAGGGCGAAAATTCAGCCTGCACTTTATGCAAAATATCACGCCTAAACAAAGTTTAAACATGTTTTTGCGAACACAGTTAAGTATAGCATCAGGCTTCTTCTTAATTTTGAGTTAATTTGCCGCTGCCTATACTTGGGCCAGCGAACAGATGAATCCTAAAAAGCTTAAATGGATTTAGACAAAAATAAACCGGGAAGTGCTCCAGCCCGGCGCAGGTATGTAACGACACGCAGACTCGACAGAATATTTGTCGAGCTGGCCAATATATACCGTTTTAATGCGCGGTTTTTCAAGGAGATGTGGTTCCCGCCATACGAGTTCAAAGAAATTATCAAGCAGTGTTACGAAATAGGCGTGCGCTCCCTGCCGCTCATCTCACTCACTGGCTTTATCATCGGTATCGTATTCACTAACCAGTCGCGCCCCTCCCTCGCTGACTTTGGTGCCACCTCGCTCCTGCCTGCCTTATTTCTGTGGCGATCATCCGGGCCATCGGTCCGCTGGTGACGGCGCTTATTGCAGCTGGACGGGTTGGCTCCGCCATCGGCGCTGAACTGGGCTCCATGCGGGTGACCGAGCAGATCGATGCGATGGAAGTATCAGCCACTAACCCTTTTAAATTTCTGGTAGTGAGCCGGGTGCTGGCATCAACTTTAATGATTCCGGCATTGACCATGTACACCACCCTTGTGTCTCTTTTGGGCGGCTACCTCAACGTGCACCAGAACGAGTTGACGACGCTCACCACTTTCTTTTACCAGGTGTTCGATGCCATCACCTTTCTGGATATCGTTGCCTCTTCGATAAAGTCTGTGATCTTTGGTTTCACCATCGGTATGGTGGGCTGCTACAAAGGTTACAATTCCTCTAAGGGCACAGAGGGCGTGGGCAAGGCGGCTAACTCTTCTGTGGTAACGGCCATGTTCCTTATTTTTATCGAAGAGCTGCTTATCATGCAGGTCATTAACGCAATCAGAGCTTTTTAATGGAGGCAAAAGAAATAAACCCTAATATCGATAGAAACGAGAAAGTGATTTCTATCCGGGGCCTCAAAAAAGCGTTTGACGATTTTGAGGTACTCAAAGGCGTGGACCTGGACCTGTTCAAAGGGGAAAACCTGGTCGTGCTGGGTCGCTCCGGTACGGGTAAGTCAGTGCTGATCAAGATTATTTCGGGCCTGCTGTATGGTGACGAAGGATCAGTGAATGTGCTGGGCAAGGAAGTCGGCACGCTGAAGCCGCGTGAACTGGATGCGCTCCGGCTTAAGATCGGTTTTTCGTTTCAGAACAGCGCCCTGTACGACAGTATGACCGTGCGGGAGAACCTGGAGTTTCCGCTGGTGCGGCATGCCAAACATATGTCGGAGGCCGAGCGTGAGGAGCTGATTCACTATGTGCTGGAGGCCGTAGGACTTGCGCAGGCAATCAACCAGATGCCCTCTGAGCTTTCGGGTGGTCAGCGCAAGCGCATCGGCATTGCCCGTACCCTGATCCTGAAACCGGAGATCATGCTCTACGACGAGCCCACTGCCGGCCTGGACCCTATTACCTGCATCGAGATCAATAACCTGATCAACGAAGTACAGAGCAGGTTCAACACCTCGTCTATCATCATCACACACGACCTTACCTGCGCCCGCGCCGTAGGAGACAGAGTAGTGATGCTGCTCGACGGACAGTTTCAGCGCGAAGGTACGTTTGAGGAGGTGTTCGACAGTAATGACGAGCGCGTACAATCATTTTATAACTACAACTTTATAGACTAGATGAGTTCTGCAGATAATAAACGCACGGTTATAGTTGGCATTTTCACGTTTCTGGCGATCGTGATCCTGGTGGCTGGTATCTTTACCCTGGCCGGTCAGCAAAAGCGCCTGATCAGCACAATCACGCTTACCGCCATATTCGACGATGTGGCCGGTTTGCGAACCGGTAACAATGTCTGGTTTTCGGGTGTGAAGATCGGCACGATCAAATCCATCAACCTGTATGGCGACTCGCAGGTAGAGGTGGTCATGAACATTGAGGAGAAGGTGCAGCAATACATCCGCAAAAACGCCTCCGCACGCATCAGCTCTGAAAGCTTCATCGGCAACAAGAACATCGTGATAGACGGTGGAACCCAGTCAGCCGCTCCAATTCAGGACGGAGACAGAATTACTGCTGTAAGTCCGCTCAACACGGATGACCTGATGGAGAAGCTGCAGCAGAACAACGAGAACCTGGTCGCGATCACCGGTGACTTTAAGCAGCTCACTTCCCGCCTGGTAAACGGCGAAGGGACTGTAGGGGCACTACTTACTGACACCACCATGGCGCAGAACTTCCGTGATGTAGTAGGTAACCTGCAGCGCACCTCACAGAGCACCGTGAATGCTTCCCGCTCCCTTTCTGCTTTCACCAACAAGCTCAATTCACCGGGCGGACTGGCTAACCAGCTTGCGACTGACAAGGAAGTATTCCAACAGTTGAAAAACTCGATGACACAGTTAGAAGAAGCCACTGCCTCGACTTCTGAAATTACCGAGAACCTGCGCACGGCCAGCAGCCGCCTGAACAATAACAACAGCGCCGTGGGTGTACTTCTGAATGATCAGCAATTTGCCCGTCAGCTGCAAAGCACGATGCAGAACCTGGAAACCGGCACCGAAAAGCTGGACCAGAACATGGAGGCGCTGCAAAGCAATATCCTCTTCAGAGGCTTCTTCAGAAGACAGGCACGCGAGCAGGCCAAACAGCAGGAGCAACAAAAACAACAGCCTGCACCGCAACAGGTACAACCCAAAGACACCACCAGGCAGGAATTCAAGCCTTCCATCCTGATAGAAAATTAAGCAAAAAACAAAAGGGGCGAATCTTTCAGATCCGCCCCTTTTGTTTACAGGTATACACTGCTATACCTTAAGCAGCTTCATACTCCTTCCGGATCTTTTCGGCTACTTCTTCAAACTCTTCTTTGCTGAACTTCTGTTTGTTGGCAAAGTTCATGTCTGCCATCTTGTTCAGCGGAATCAGGTGCACGTGCGCATGGGGTACTTCCAGCCCTACCACCGCCACACCAATGCGCTTGCACGGCACAGCCTTCTCTACTGCAGCCGCCACTTTTTTGGCAAATGCCATCAGGCCCAGGTAAAGCTCGTCATCCAGGTCGAACAAATAGTCGATCTGTTGCTTAGGGATTACGAGGGTATGGCCTTTAGTCGTTGGGAATACATCCAGAAAGGCCAGGTAGCGATCATCCTCGGCTATTTTGTAAGCAGGGATCTCGCCTTTTACAATTTTAGTGAAGATAGATGGCTCCATAGTCTTAGCGGCTAATTTCCAGTATTTCGAACTCGATCTTACCAGCAGGTACGGTTATCTCTGCTTTTTCGCCGACAGACTTGCCCAACAATCCTTTACCGATCGGAGATTTCACCGAAATTTTGCCCGAAGCCAGGTCCGCTTCTTCTTCCGCCACCAAGGTATAGTCCATCACCATGTTGTTCTTCAGGTTCTTGATCTTCACTTTGGAGAGAATCAGTGCCTTACTTGTGTCCAGGTTCGACTCGTCGATGAGGCGGGCATTGCCTACCACTTCCTCCAGTTTGGCAATTTTCAGCTCCAGGTGACCCTGTGCATCCTTGGCGGCGTCATACTCGGCGTTCTCACTCAAGTCGCCTTTGTCGCGTGCCTCTGCTAGCTGGCGGGCCACCTCTGAGCGGCCTTTTGTCTTAAGGTCATGCAGCTCTTCCTTCAGCTTTTGTAAACCTTCAGCGGTGTAATAAGAAATGTTGCTCATAATATGTCTTCACGTTTTAAAACACAAAAACAAAAAGAACGGCTATGTCAAACATAACCGTTCTTTTTGCCTAATATGTTGATGATTAATTTTTTCTTCTTCAGCCTGGCTGCATCAAAACAAGCCGGGGATTCTGGGCAAGCTACATGCACACGGGCATCCCCCAGTGGCACTGTGTTGAGCAAATATACAAATTTATTTTAATACAAAATTTTTCTGCAATACTTATTTGCAAGCCCCTGAAGGCAATCTTTTAAGTGCCGACATCTCTTCTATACGTAAACCTGACAGCATAGGACAGCCTCAGGGCAGGTATTCTCAAGAAAGCTTTCCAGCCTCCTGCAAGGCCCGTATTTTCTGTACCAGCACCTCGTTTATTTTCACATAAGACTCGTGGGTCCAGCCAGCGATATGGGGCGTGAGCACCACATGATCAGCTGATCTCAGGTAATCGAAGTTTTGGCTTTGCTCTTCGGTCAGGCTCTGAAGCTTTTCATTCTCAAGCACGTCCAGCGCTGCTCCTTTGAGCTTACCCGTTTGCAGATGCCTTACGAGTGCGGTCTGGTCCACTACCTCACCGCGGGAGGTATTCATAAACCAGATCGGCTTGCTGAAGCCCTGGAAAAAAGCATCATCCGCAAAGGCCCGGTTTTCTGGAATATAGGGTATATGCAGACTCACGATATCTGCTTCTGCCTGTAAAACTTCGAGCGACACAGGCTCAGCCGGCGCAGAGATCTTTTCAGGGGCAAAGAGGTCATAGGCCAGGATACGGCAGCCGAAGCCACTCAGTACACGGGCAAAGCTTTGGCCCATATTTCCGAAGCCAATAATACCGACTGTTTTGCCGCTGATTTCCTCCCCCCTGTTTTCTTCGCGCAGCCATACCTTGTCGCGTACCTGCCGGTCACCACGGGTGATGTTGCGCATCAGACTGAGCAGCATACCCAAGGCATGCTCCCCCACCGCCTGCCGGTTGCCTTCATTAGCCCCGATCAGCGCTATACCTCGCTCCTGCAGCGCTTCGGCATCGATGTTATCCAGCCCGGCACCTGCCCGTGCCACAAACCTGAGCTGATCAGCTAGCTTAATCGTTTCCGCTGTAATCCGCATTTTGCTCCGCACAATCAGCCCCTCAAAACCTACCAGGCCTCACATACCTCGATAGGCTTGATATCCGGCCGATAATCATAGGCTATACCTATACCTTCCAGCATAGGAAACAAACTGTCATGCACTTCGTCGATGATCAGGATGCCAGGTTTTGCCATGGTATTATAAATCATACAGCATATGCGCTACACCAAAGTAGATCGCCAGGCCCAGCAGGTCATTTGCAGTCGTTATAAAAGGCCCGGCAGCAACAGCAGGATTCACGCCCATCTTATCAAGCAGCATGGGGGTCAGCGTCCCCATCAGGGAGGCCAGCATCACAACTGAGAACAGCGCGACCGATACTACCATCGACAATTTCAGGTCCTGCCGGAAAAGGTAGGAGAAGCCAAATACAAGGGCTGAAATGATCAAGGCGTTCAACAGGGCAACCAGGATGAGCTTCAGGAGACGCTGGGCGAAGTTCTCGAAGATCACGGCATTGGAAGAGAGCGTTTGAATGATAATGGAAGAGGACTGTATACCTACGTTACCACCCGTCGCAGTAATAAGCGGCACAAACAGCGCCAGAGCCGGTAGCATGGCAATATCGGCCTCGAAGAAACCCATGAAGTGCGCGGCCAGCAAACCACCCACCATGCCGATCACAAGCCAGGGTATGCGGGAGCGCGAGATGCGGAACACGCTGTCATCTTCCTCTACATTTTCCGAGATACCCGTCATGAGCTGACGGCTGAGTTCGGCCTGTTCCTGCATTACGTCGATCACGTCGTCGATGGTGATGCGACCAAGCAATTTGCCCTGTATGTTCACGACAGGTATAGCTTCCAGGTCGTACTTCTGCATCACACTTACCACTTCGTTCTCGTCGCGGAATGATTCGATCGAAATTACGTCTTCGTTGTAAATGTCTCGTACCAGCTTATCGTCCTTGGAGAGCAACAGCGCTTTAATACTCAGGCGACCCAGCAGGATGTCGCGATTATCAACCACATATACCGTATAGATGCGTTCCACATCTTCGGCCTGCCGACGAATTTCCTCAATACACTGCCGCACACGCCAGTTGATATTCACTTTGATAAGCTCTTTTGCCATCAAACCACCGGCACAGTCTTCTTCGTAGTGCAAGAGGTCCAGGATGTCATCCGCTTTCTCCTCGTTTTCAAGCAGGGCAATCACTTCCTCCCGCCGCTGCACATTCATCTCGTTCAGAATGTCCACGGCGTCATCCGAGTCCATCAGGTTGACATAGCGGGCTACTTCCTGACTAGTGAAGTAAGCTAAGAAATCCGTGCGGATGTCATAGTCGAGATCACTGAGAATCTGAGAACCAATATCGGGAGGCAAAAGGTCCAGCACGTACTTCGATTCGTTGGTGTCCAGTTCGTACAGCACCGTGGTGATGTCAGCCGGATACATGTCGGACATGGATTCGAGTATGAATCCCTTGTCATCGCGTGTTATTGCCTCTTCAACCTGTTCTATGTATTCACGTGTGATCTCTACCTGCATGGTATTATATGTTCTGCTCTACGAGCTGGGTCAATGCTATAAAATCCTCTACTGACAGCTGCTCCGCTCTTTTGTCAAAAACTGGCTGTGTGGTCACCTCCGGTGGGAGATTAAATGTCTTGAGGCAGTTACGCAGCGTTTTGCGCCTTGTTCCAAAACTGTTTTTCACCACCGAGAAAAAAAGCTTTTCGTCACACGGCAGGCTCTGCCTGTCATTGCGCACCACACTAATAACGCCCGACTTTACTTTGGGTGGCGGGTGGAACACGTTTTCGTGTACCGTAAATTTATACTCGATGGTATAAAAGGCCTGCAGGAGCACACTTAATATACCGTACGCTTTATTTCCCGGAGGTGAGGCCAGTCGCTCGGCCACTTCCTTCTGGATCATACACACGACCTCCGGCACCACGTCGCGGTGCTCCAGCACCTTAAAAAAGATCTGGCTCGAGATGTTGTAAGGGAAGTTGCCGATGATGGCGAACTTACCCGGAAACAGCTTGCTCAGGTCGGTTTTCAGGAAGTCTGCCGAGATGATGCGATCGCCCAAAGCCGGAAAGTGCTGCTGCAGATAGGCAATAGACTCGCGGTCGATGTCCAGCACCGTGGTGCGGTACTCCTTGTGCTCGAGCATGTACTGGGTGAGCACGCCCATACCAGGGCCGATCTCCAGCACATCCTCCACGCCGCCGGGCAAAGTGAGTTGCTCCACAATCTTGCGGGCGATGTTCTGGTCGACCAGAAAGTGCTGGCCTAAGTGCTTCTTCGGACTTACTTTGCTCACATGCTATACGTTATGGTGCCGGCTTGTTGAGACAATTTTGCCGGAAACCCGTTATACCTAATTTATATGCGACGCCGGCATTGGCTATACCTGTACCGGGCTTTTTCGCATTACACTATATACTTACTATATTGCGTGCTCAAAGATACGAATGACAAATGCCAACACAACTCAAATACAATACATCGGTAGGTAAAAATACAGACGTAGCCCTGATTGTGCGGCTGATCAGACGGACTCACTCTCAGAGCTAAGCTCAGACGAAACCGCCTACCTGAAACGCCAACTCGAAGCGGAAGCGAAGATCGTTTCCCTGAACCGCTATACGCAACGGGTATACGTGGTGGTATACACGGAGGGAAAAACGCAGAACGCCACCAGAGAGAATCTGCGCCAGGCGGGCTATGCACTGCTCAAGCAGCTCAAAGCCGACAAGGTAGAAGAGCTTGCCATACAGGACCTCACCAAATCAGATGCCAGCCCCTACCTGGCCGAAGGCCTGTACCTGAGCAACTACCAGTTCCAGAAATACAAGACCAAAAACAACAAGCCAAGTTCGCTGCAGACTGTTGTACTGACAGACGAGAACCTGTCGGAGTTTGATGTGATGGAGCTGCAAAACGTACTCGACGCTGTGACCGTGACCCGCGACCTGGTAAACGAGCCGAACAGCCACCAGAGCGCTTCGCAGTTCAGCGAGCAATTGGTAGAGCTCGGTGAAAAAGCCGGTTTTACCACGCAGGTCTTTGACGAGCTACAGATACAGTCGCTGAAAATGGGCGGACTGCTGGCCGTGAACCAGGGCAGCGAAGAGCCGCCTACCTTCAATATACTGGAGTGGAAACCGGAAGGCGCTGCCAACAGCAAGCCTTACGTGCTGGTAGGCAAAGGTGTGGTATACGACACCGGCGGACTCAGCCTGAAGCCAACGCCGCAGTCCATGGACTATATGAAGTCGGACATGGCCGGCGCTGCTGCTGTGGCGGGTGTGATGTACGCACTGGCCAAGAACAACATACAGCTGCACGTGATCGCACTTATACCTGCCACCGACAACCGTCCGGGCGGCAAGGCATATGCGCCAGGCGACGTGCTTACCATGCACAACGGCATGACCGTGGAGGTGCTCAATACCGACGCCGAAGGCCGACTGATCCTGGCCGATGCCCTGAGCTTTGCGCAACGATATAAGCCGGAGCTGGTAATCGACATGGCGACTCTAACAGGCGCCGCGGCACGAGCTATCGGTAAAGAGGGTCTGGTGGCGATGAGCAATGCCGGTGATGAAGTAATGACTGCCCTGAAGCGAGCAGGCGAAGCTGAGCACGAGCGCATTGTGGAGTTTCCGCTGTGGGATGAGTACAAAAAGCACATCGAGTCGGACATAGCTGACATCAAAAACCTGGGCGGTGCCGAGGCAGGCGCTATCTCAGCGGGCGTGTTCCTGGAGTATTTCACGGATTACCCTTGGGTGCATTTCGACATTGCCGGCACGGCTTATCTATTAGGTGAGGACTCTTACCGAGGTAAACTAGCCACTGGCTCAGGCGTACGCCTCGTTTACAACTACCTTAGCTCGCAGGCTAACTAAGAAAAAATGGACAACAGACACAAAGACAAAAATAGGCATCAGCATAGGCGACACAAACGGCATTGGCCCGGAGATCATCGTCAAAACCCTTTCAGACCAGCGCATCCTAAACTTCTGCACCCCTGTGATCTATGGCTCTGCCGGCGTGATCAACAAGGTGCGCAAGGCCCTAAGCGCCGAGCATTTCCATTACCAGCAAGTGGGTTCTGCGCAGGAGCTTATACCTAAAAAGATAAACCTGATCAACTGCTGGGAAGAAGACATCGCAGTAGAGCCGGGCACACCAAAGCCGGAGTCTGGCAAGGCATCGCTTGATTCGCTGATGGCTGCCTGTCAGGATTTGAAAGCCGGCCTGCTGGACGGTTTGGTAACTGCCCCGATCGACAAAGACAACATACAGTCCGAGGAGTTTAAATTCCCAGGCCATACCGAGTTCCTGACCTCCTACTTCGACGCCGCCGACAGCCTGATGCTGCTCGTAGCCGACGACTTGCGTGTTGCCACGGTAACGGGTCATATACCTGTAAAGGACGTAGCTACAAAGCTCAACTTCGACCTGATCATCCGTAAGATCACCATCCTGCAGGAATCACTGCGTCGTGACTTCGGCATCCTGAAACCACGCATCGCGGTGCTGGGCCTCAACCCGCATGCCGGTGAGAAGGGCCTGCTCGGAACGGAGGAAACAGAGATCATCCGCCCGGCCGTGATGCAACTGAAAGAAAAAGGACATTTGGTGTTCGGCCCCTACCCTGCCGATGGCTTCTTTGGCATGCGCATGTACAAGCAGTTCGACGCGGTGCTGAGCATGTACCACGACCAGGGGCTTATTCCTTTTAAGACACTGGCCATGGAAACAGGGGTAAACTACACGGCCGGACTGCCGATCGTGCGCACCTCACCGGACCACGGCACGGCTTACGACATAGCCGGCAAACACACAGCCGATGAAACCTCTTTCAGAGAAGCGTTGTTCCTTGCCTGCGACATTATAAAAAAGCGCCAGACAGAGCAAAAGCCTGTTTTATAAATAGGGCTGCTATTTTATTTGTCAAAATAATGTTCTAATTTTGCGTCTTGCAATAAAAACACGGTAGTGAAAAAGCTTAGAGACTACGAAATCGGCATTGCCAAACTCAGCAATAAGAAGCATTCTTATGAGTTTGAGATGGACGATTCATTCTTCTCTTTGTTTGAGCAGGAGATCATACTGGGGGGAAAGCTACTGGCAAAGGTAGAGCTCGATAAGACCGAGTCGCTGCTGACACTGCATTTTGACATCAAAGGGCACGTACGCCTCACCTGCGACCGCAGTTTAGAGGAGTTTGACCAGCCAGTGGACATAGAAGAGACACTGCTGATCAAGTTTGGTCCTGAGAATGCCGAGCTCGACGAGGACTTGTGGCAGATTACGCCCGAGACACAGACGCTCAATGTGGCACAGCACCTGTATGATTACATAGGCTTATCGCTGCCTATGAAAAAGCTTCACCCACGTTTTGTGGAAGAGCTCGATGAAGAAGATGAAAGGGATATCCTGATCTACTCTTCACGCAAGGGAGGCGACAGCGAAAGCGACGACAACAACGGTGATGATGATGACGACATTGATCCGCGTTGGGACGCTTTGAAAAACCTGAACTAACAAACAGTAGAATAATAAAGTATTAAATAACAGCAAGTAAATTTTTAACTAAAAATGGCACATCCTAAACGCAAGATTTCGAAGACCAGAAGAGATAAGAGAAGAACTCATCAGAAGCTCTCTGAGAAAGCGATTGCTATCTGCCCTACTACAGATACTCCTCACCTGTTCCACCATGCTTATGTGGTAGAAGGTGACCTGTACCACAAAGGCAAATTGGCGATCAAAAATTATACAACTAACGCTCAGTAAGCTTAGACTGTACTCTGTTTAGTTCTGTATAATTTAACCCCATCCAGTACATGAGGATCGCCCTGGACGCTATGGGCGGCGACTTTGCACCCGAAGCAACTGTAAAGGGTGCTTTGTTAGCCGCAGAGCAGCTTGACACTGATTATGAAATCCTGCTGATCGGCAAGGAAGAAGAAATCAATCCGCTGCTGAAAGAATATGGATACACAGGCACTGGCATCAAAGTGATGAATGCCACCCAGGTCATTGAAATGGGAGAACATCCCACGAAAGCCCTGACCCAAAAGCCTGACTCCAGCATTGCTGTTGGTTATGGATTGCTGAAGGCCGGGAAAGCACATGCTTTCTGCAGCGCCGGCAATACCGGCGCCATGCTGGTTGGAGCCATGTTCAGCGTAAAAGCCACTGAAGGTATTCTGCGCCCCGCTATTGGAGGCCTGGTACCGAAACTGAGCGGCGGCTTTGGCATCATGCTTGACGTAGGCGCCAATGCTGACTGTAAGCCAGAGGTTTTGGAGCAGTTTGGTGAAATCGGCTCTATCTATGCCAAGTATGTACTGGACATCGAAAAGCCTAAGGTTGGCCTGATGAATCTTGGCGAAGAGGAAGGTAAAGGCACTGTGAACACACAGGCTGCCCACCAGCGCCTCAAAGTCAACCCTAATGTCAACTTCATTGGCAACATCGAAGGACGCGATATGTTCAACGATAAAGCCGATGTAATTGTATGTGACGGGTATACAGGCAACATTATCCTCAAGATGGCGGAGTCCATCTACGACATCCTCAACGAGAAGAACATGCATGATCCGTTCTTCGACAAGTTTAACTACGAGGCCGTAGGTGGCAGCCCGATCCTGGGTATCAATGGTAATGCTGTAATCGGTCACGGAGTTTCCAGCCCGAAGGCTATCTGCAACATGGTGTTGCAGGCCCAGAAGATGGTAGCCTCCAACCTGTCAGAGCGATTTAAAAAGCATACAGGCGCTCAGTAAGGCGCTGGCTTCGGCCAAACATATTTCTTGGCACAAACTGTCTCACTACTCTTTTTGCGGTAACGACGGTTTGTGCCAAGTTTTTTTTATTATATTGCCGTCTTAAACTTCCAACACTTATACCTTTCACAACATGAGTAAAATTACTGCCGCGATTACAGGTGTGGCTGGCTATGTTCCCGATTACGTGCTCACGAACAAGGAACTGGAGACAATGGTGGACACAAATGATGAATGGATTCTTTCACGCACCGGTATAAAGGAAAGGCGCATTCTCAAGGGTGAAGGCAAAGGCACTTCCCATATTGCAGTACCGGCAGTACTGGACTTACTCAAGAAAACCAATACCAAAGCAGAAGAAGTAGACCTACTCATCTGCGCCACCACCACCCCTGACATGGTGTTCCCGGCCACGGCCAACCTGATTACGGCTGAGGTAGGCGCTGTGAATGCCTCGGGTACGACCTGCAGGCTGCTTGCTCGGGCTTCCTTTACGCACTGGCGACTGCTTCGAAATTCATCGAATCGGGTCAGTACAAAAAAGTGATCGTGGTAGGTGCCGACAAAATGTCCTCTATCATCGACTATACCGACCGTACTACCTGCATCATCTTCGGTGATGGCGGCGGAGCGTGATGCTGGAGCCAAACACGGAAGGCTATGGCATTATCGACTCGGTGTTGAAGTCGGACGGAACAGGCGCACAATACCTGCATATGAAAGCAGGAGGTAGTCGCAAACCGGCCACCATGGACACCATCCTGGCGCGTGAGCACTATGCGTATCAGGAAGGTCAGCAGGTATTTAAGTTTGCCGTGAAAGGCATGGCGGATGTTTCAGCTGAAGTGATGGAGCGCAACAACCTCACAGCAGAGGATGTTGCCTGGCTGGTACCGCACCAGGCGAACAAGCGCATTATTGACGCCACTGCGAATCGAATGGGCGTTGGAAGCAACAAGGTTATGCTTAACATTGAGCGCTATGGCAATACGACTAGTGGCACTATTCCTCTTTGCCTGTGGGAGTACGAGAAGCAACTTAAAAAAGGAGATAACCTGATTCTAGCGGCTTTTGGTGGTGGATTCACCTGGGGCGCGATTTATGTGAAGTGGGCTTACGATCCGAAATAATTTATACCTCTATAAACAGAAAAAGCGGCACATTA
>NZ_AKIS01000145.1:0-10769 GCF_000277005.1 Pontibacter sp. BAB1700
GATCCAGCGCCATGGCAGCGTGTCGCAGTTGATTGGCCGCCGACCTACCGTTGTACGCTGGGCGTTTTACTATGTGGCCATCATCGCAGTGCTGCTCTTCGGGCAGTTCGGGCATCAGGAATTCATTTATTTTCAGTTCTAACCAGCACAAGAGATGAAAAATAAAGAAGTGAAAAGGCTATTAAAGAAACTGACGCTGCTTGTGCTGCCTTTCGTGCTGTGGCCTTTTGTGGAGGCTGTCGTACTTCCCATGAACTTCTTTACGTTCAGGATTTGGGAGACCATCTCTGTAAACAGTGTGCGCCTGATGTCAGGGCCTTTTTACCCGAACATGCACCTGCGCATGGAGGAAGAGGGCGAACTGGCACCCCGCACCCCCTATGCTGAGAAGAAACAGGTGGAATGGTACACAGACCCCTACGGCTACCGCAACCGTGATACCAAAGCAGAGATCTTGCTGATCGGAGACTCCAACATCACAGGCGCCAAGCTCTCACAGGAAGAAATTCTGGCTGAGGTACTGGAAAAGCAATTGGGCAAAGAAGTTTACTCTTTCGCTCCTGCCACTGTTAACCGCTTTCTGGGCACCAAACGCTTCGAGGAAAATCCGCCGGAGATCGTGGTGGTCTCGAGCATTGAGCGCCGCATACCGGAGTTGCCGCCGTGGGCGCCACCGGCATTGGCAACAAGCTGCGCGACCGCACGGGCGCCGTCATCAATTCATCTAAAGTATTGACCTGGATGGCGGTGACAGCGGACCGCATCTCAAAGCTGGCGCTTTACCACCGCACATTGGCTAACATCGAGCGGACATTTGGTAAAAAAGAGTACATCAATTATCAGAATGAGTTCTTTATGGAAGGTGAATATGCCAACCGAACCTTCACCAATGATGAAATAAACCGCATAGCCGACGTGCTGGAAGGTTATAAGCATGCGCTGGCAGAAAGAGGCATCCCATTCGTGTTCATGCCCATCCCGAATAAAGAGAACATCTACCACCAGATGCTGCCATCAGCCCGAAGGCCGGACTTTCTGCCCCGCCTGATGGCTGAGCTCAGGAGTAGAGACGTACAGGTGGTAGACACGCAAAGCACTTTCGAGCACTTGTACAAAAACGAAAAAAAGAAGCTGTATCCTGCAGATGACGGACACTGGAACAACACGGCGGTGGCCGCTGCCGCTGACTTACTGGCGCGACATTTGCAGCAAACCGATGACAGCACGGAAAATAACACCCGACACCTGGTAAAACAATTAGATTGATGGTGTAACACAGCCAAAGTTAGATAACAAACGTATAGCAATTATTACTCACCTTATATATATGAAACCAAAGGTATTTTACGATAAATCCACCAATCGTCTGAAGAAGATACTTGGCCGTATCATTCCCCACAACACCCGTTTCAGACCTAATGGCGTATGCCAGATCAATACAGAAAGTGAAACCACATGCACCAATTCCGAAGTGAAGGTGCATCGTATATACCCCAACCTCACCACCCCTCTTGAGATTTCTGAGGATCTCTACGAGGCTTGTTCTGATTATTGGAAACCTAAACGCAGTGTCATCACTGACTACGTAGTGGTGGAAGTACCCGACGGCCGCATTTATACAGACAATGAGAGCAGTGTGGCGATCGTTTCGCAGCAGAACCGCATTATCGAGAACGTGTCGCTAAGCCTGGTAGAAGGCAAGGCAAAGGGTGCAGAGACGAACAACATCTTTACTCAAAGCTATTTTCAGGCACTACCCGTTTCAAAGGTACTGTGTTCAGTATGCTGACCGGTGGTGCCGGCCTCAACAATATTGGGCACTGGTTTCTGGACGTGCTGCCACGGCTGCACCTGCTCCGCGAAAGCGGCCTCTACGACGAAGTGGACTGGTTCCTGGTGCCTAACACACGCTACAGCTACCAGACCGAAACGCTGGAACTGCTGGGCATACCTGCTGAGAAGATCATCACAGGTATAGAATACCACCACCTTACCGCCGACCGCATCATCGCTTCCACGGCGCCGCGAGGCAATCACACCCTGGTACCACGCTGGCTGGGCCAGTATATCCGTGACTCTTTCCTTCCATTAGTGCAAGATGAAGAATTGCCTGCTTCGGAGCGGGTACCATACCTGTACATCAGCCGAAGTGACTCAGCCATACGCAATGTGTTGAACGAAAAAGAGCTGCTGGAAGCCCTGGAAGCTTACAAGTTCAAATCAATCGTCTCGAGTAAGTATAGCATCCTGGAAAAGATCAGGATGTTCTCACAGGCTAAAGTGGTAATATCGGCCACAGGTGCCGGCCTGATCAGCATGTTCTTCTGCAAGCCAGGCACCAAAATCATTGAGATCTTCCATGAGGGTTTTGTGATAGAGCCATTCTACGACATAGCCACCAAGATCGACCTGGACTATGACTACATCATCTGCAAAGGCGACAAAAAGGTACACGATGCCGCCGAAGGGCAGCGCCAGCACCTCCATGTAGACACCGACAAGGTGGTGGGGATACTGGAAAAAATGCGAAAAAGCTCTGGGAAGAAAAGTAATGTGCAGACGGTGTAAAGTCTGCCTGCTATGAAAGATTTGCCTCTGCGACCTGGGTTGCAGGGGCATTTTTCTTTTTAGACCGGATGACGTCTTCGTAAATGGAAAGCAGCAGGCGGTAGTTGACTTCGGGGGTGTACTTGACCTCGTAACTCTGGCGGGCGGCAGTGCCTAGTTGGCGGATCAGGCGAGGGTACTGCTGCAGATGATGCACGCGCTCGGCTAGCTCCTCTGCCTTCCCAGGACTATAGTGCAGACCGTTCACACCATCTTCAACGAGTTGCGCAGCCCCACCCATTTTGGCGGCAATAACCGGTGTTCCCGTCGAAAAAGCTTCTATGATGGTCATCCCGAAGGTTTCCAGCCACTCAGAAGAAAATATCAGCACGCGCACTTTTCAGCAGCTCCAGCACCTGGTCCCGGTTTTGAAAACCCAGGTACTCTATACCCTGGTTTGCGGCCGCATACTGTTCCACACGGCCCCGGAGCGGACCGTCGCCCACGATTTTGAGCGGAAAGTTTTGCAGCCTGTGGGCTCTAAGCAGCGTTTCTATACCTTTCTCAGGCGTCAGGCGACCGACATACAGGAAAAAATTTTCCCGCTCAGGGTAGCCCCTGCCCAAGTCCTGGGTGAAGTTGGGTTTCACGGCCAGCTGCTTTGTCTTGAGTTTGAGGGAGGAGTTTCGGAACAGCTCAGCGGCGGCGGGCGTCAGGGCGATGAATTTATCCACCTTCTGCTGCCAGGTGCCGAGCAGTTTATGCATGCCGGTGGTAAGCACCACCGATGCCGTTTGCACAGCCGAATCGCGGTATACCTTCTGGCGGATGGCACCCATGGGGAATGTTTTGCGCAGATTCTCCAGCTGCACCTTCCCATTATAGTAAAGCAGGGCGCTCGGGCAAACCAAGCGGTAATTGTGCAGTGTCATCACGATCGGCACCTGCATGCGCTGCGCCACATAAAATACGGCTGGCGAAAGCAGTGGAAAGAAATTGTGCACATGGATCACATCCGGCTGAAATGCCTTTATCCGCTCTTCTACCAGCTTCGCGCTACCCGGATTATACACAACGCCCAAAGCTGCTTTCAGCTTCTCAGACAGACTGTTAACCTCTTTATTTGAAAAGGTCAGCTTCTCTACCTGATGTCCGTGCTGCTCCAACAGAGCCGCTTCCGCATGAAAGACGGTGTCTTCCCCACCTGCCTGTTTGTAGTAATTATGGATGATCAGAATGCGCATTGTGCAAGTAAGTTGTCAGGCATACGAAATCCCGCCCGGGCCATACCTGGCCGAGACGGGATTTTGCCTTTGAGTTTATTCTATATCGCCACGGCGCCAGATTAGGCCATTGCGGTTTTATTCGGTTCCTGCTCCTTTGTTTCAGAGAGAGCGGAGGCAAAGTATTTCCGTTGTTCCTCCCGCAACTTATCGATTGTCCGGCCTTCCGGCAAGATTACGTCATCGTAAGTCAGCACCTGGTCTTTCGGGATGTCACGCTTCAGCACGCAGCCTTCGGCCACACCAATTGGCAGCAGGTTCTCGCGCTCGGTCACATCAGCGTTTTCGCACAGACCATAGGTCATGTAATGACCTATGCCGTCGATAGTCTCCCCGGCTTTCAAATCCTTTTTAGCGGCAGTTACTACTTCTACGTAAGGACGGTCCAGCGACGTAAGTGCGGCATCGTTGAAAAGGACGGCTCTGGCAATGGTGAGCGGCACTTCGAGGTGGCAAAGATGGTACGGGGTATAGAAACAATACAGCGGCCCCTCTCCCATTTTATAGTAGTTGAGATAATGCTGCTGCCTTGGGTTATCCTGTGTGGCCAGCACAAACACGCCGCCCGCCGGCTCGGCTATACCTACCACATAGTCTACAATGCCCGGTCCGTTGGTAAGTTCCTCCAGCGGAAACAGATTGACAGACTCTCGAATGTTGGCTCCCTGTGGCGCATAGGGGCCCAGCATACCTCTTTTAGCTACGCGCATACCTGTTCCATTTGCCACAATAGCCTGTTCGAAGGAGATTTTGGTGCCATCAGCAAAAGAAGTCACCATGGCGGGGTTCTGGCCCCAGCGCTTGGCGAAGCCTTCCTGCGTGGTCGGGTTGCGGTAGGGGTCGTGCAGGCCTTTGATGTTGCCGCAGAGCACTGGCTTCATACCGATGGACTTCACGTAGCGGTAAAGGTTCATGATCACGCCCGGCTGGTCGCCGTCTACGTTGGTGAATACGACGCCCGCCTTGTCAGCGTATACCTTCAGGATCGGGCCAACCGTGCCGTCGACCTCCGCATCCATCATGATGGTATGCTTGCCGTTTTGGATCGCCTCCAGTGCCACCTGCGCCCCGAATTCCACGGCACCGGTTACCTCCAGAATAGCATCAATACCTTCTGCACGGCATAACAGCATCGGGTCGTTGGTGATGCTATACCTGCCGTTGCGGATGTTTTCCTGCAGGGCTTCAACTGAGCTAATTTCCTCCACATCGGTTATACCTGCCTCGTTGTAGGTCTCACGGGCACGCTCGATGGTTCGGTTTGAGATCGCCACCAGTTCCATTCCCGGCACGTGGTTCTTAATTTGCAGGGCCACACCTTTGGCCATAAATCCGGCTCCCACCATCCCTACACGGACAGGTCGGCCTTCGGCTTCTCGTTTGGCTAATGCGGTATCTATAATGATCATAATTCTTCTTTTGAAATGCGCTTTTGCAAAACGACTTTATTCGGTTTCAGACAAGCTACAGGTATAATTCTGAAATCTAATGTCCACTACCCTTTACCTGTTGTCAAATTCACTTACAAAGCAGACTGCTCCGGTATGGCTTCCAGCAGAGGATGATTCTGGTCCTTCTCCGAGATGATCCGGGGCTCCATCGGCCACTGAATGCTGAAAGCCGAGTCGTTCCAGCGGTGGCCACGCTCTGCGCCGGCCGCATAAAAGGCCGTCACCTGGTACATTACGTCGGAGTTGTCCTCGAGTGTCAGGTAGCCATGTGCGAAGCCTTCCGGTACGTAGAGCATGCGGTAGTTATCCGCAGTCAGTTCCACGCCGATCCATTGCTTATACGTCTCAGAGTCAGGACGCAGGTCCACGATCACATCATAAATGGCACCACGGGTGCAGCGCACGAGCTTGGTTTCGGCGTGCGGGGCCAGTTGCATGTGCATGCCGCGCAGGGTGCCTTTTTTGTAGTTGTAACTCACATTGGCCTGCACCAGGTTGGTGTTCAGCCCGTACTGCTCAAACTCCTTCTGGCAGTAAGCCCGGCCAAAGAAGCCACGCTCGTCTTCCAGCTTCTTGATATCGATGATGTAAGCGCCTTTTAGTTTGGTCTCTGTAAAGATCATGTGTTTGATGTATTGGAAAGCACCTGCAAGGGTTGCCTTGCAGGTGCTTTTCGTTCAGATTAAGATGGCAGGTATGCAGGCTGTTCTTCTCCCAGATATTCCGCGATCTGCCCCATCGTAAATTCTCTAATGTTGCTTATACCTTCGTGATAGGTCTTATACCAGCCGATGGTACGCTCGATGGCCTGCGCCGAGTTGTACTTTGGCGTCCAACCCAGTTCTACCAACGCCTTGCTGATGTCGAGCTTGAGCAAACCGGCTTCGTGCGGCTGGTTCTTGAGTTCCGGCTTGTCGTAGCTGCCCGAACCCCATACCTGCAGGGCTTTCTGCACCAGGTCCTCCACCGGGCTGTTGTCGCCGGCCTGCGGACCAAAGTTCCAGGCACCGCCAAAGGCTTTAGGGTCTTGCGCCATTTTTGCGCCCAGCAAGAGGTAACCACCCAGTGGCTCCAGCACGTGCTGCCACGGACGCACCGCATTCGGGTTGCGCACCGTTACCGGTTCCCCTACCCGCAGAGCACGCACAATGTCCGGTATAATACGGTCCTTGGCCCAGTCACCGCCCCCGATCACGTTACCGGCACGGGTGCTGGCGATTGCTTTCTGATGTTGGTCAAGAGCCTCCGGATGAAAGAACGAACGGGTATAGGACGAGATCACCAGCTCCGCACAGGCCTTGCTGGCACTGTAAGGATCGTAGCCGCCCAGTTGGTCCGTTTCACGGTATGGGTATACCCATTCCTTGTTCTCGTATACCTTATCCGTCGTGATCAGCACCACCGAGCAAGGCTTCTCGAGCCTGCGCACCGCATCCAGCACATGGGCTGTACCCACGGCATTCACAGCGAAGGTCTCGGACGGAAACTCGTACGATAAACGCACCAAAGGCTGCGCTGCCAGGTGGAAGATAAAGTCAGGCTGGAAACGCAGCACTGCTTCCTCCACGGCTTCCTTGTTGCGAATATCATCGATAATGGATTCACACAGACTGTCGCCGTCGATGAGGTGATACAGGTCCTCTTCGGTTTCGGGTGCAAGGGCGTAACCCATTACCTCAGCTCCCAGGGAGTGCAGCATTTGCAACATCCAGGAACCTTTGAAGCCGGTATGGCCAGTCAGAAATACTTTTTTGTTTTGATAGGTCTGCTGCAGAAATTTTCTCTTCATCAGCTTATATTTCGCTAAAAGGTCAGGTATAGGATATGTTATACGCAGTTGCCAAACAATATGCTATACCCTTCGCACTTTAGGCATTTACAGGTTGGTTTTGAATCACTTTGTACCAGGGAGCTTTGCCTTGCTGGATCAGCTCTTCCAGATAGTTCTTGTCACGAAGCGTATCCATTGGCTGCCAGAAACCTGTGTGTTTGAAAGCAGCCATCTCCCCTTCTCGGGCCAGTCGTTCCATTGGTTCGCGCTCCCAGGTGGTGTGGTCACCGTCTATGTAGTCAATCACGGATGGTTCCAGCACAAAGAAACCTCCATTGATCCAGGGCTGTTCGCCCCCTTCCGGTTTTTCCTGGAAATGACGTACATGGGTATCCTCTCCGGAAAGCGTGAAAACGCCAAATCGGCCTGGCTGCTGCACAGCGGTAAGCGTGGCCTTGGTGCCCTGCTGCTTATGAAACTCAATCGCAGCGCTAATGTCGATATCGCTCACACCGTCGCCATAGGTCAGGCAGAACGTTTCATCACCGATGTAGTCGCGCACACGCTTCAATCGTCCGCCTGTCAGCGTACCTTCGCCTGTGTCAACCAACGTCACTTTCCATGATTCCGTGTTGTTCTGGTGCACCTTCATGCTGTTGGTGCTCATATCGAAGGTTACGTCTGAGTTATGTAAAAAGTAGTTGGCGAAATACTCTTTGATCATGTGACCTTTGTAGCCGCAGCAAATCACAAAATCATTGATTCCATGGGCAGAGTATATTTTCATGATATGCCAGAGGATAGGTTTTCCGCCGATTTCCACCATTGGTTTCGGCCTGATACCACTCTCCTCACTGATGCGGGTTCCATATCCGCCTGCCAGTATTACAGCTTTCATTAATTTCTAAGGGTTTGGGGTGAACTTCTTTTTAAATCTGTCTTCTATACGACAATTACTATATTTTGATTATGATATTGCGGAATTTATGATCGCAGGCAGCTATGTTCTTAAGTATCAGAACTTCGCGTGTTATAACATAACGGCACTGCAATTACTAGTCCTTATACCTGCATTTGGCTGATAAGTTGAGCCTATTAAGTAGCTTTTTAGAAACGCTTGCAAAAAGCTTTTAGGGAACTGATGAAAAAAATGCGCTGAGGTGGTGCTATACCTACGCAGCGCATTTTTGGTCTTGCTAACCCACCGTTACGGCAGTAGCTTTATTATGTCTATCCCTGGGCCAGAGCATGTCTTTTAGCGTCAGGTATACGAAGGTGCTGTTGGTAACTAGGTAGCGTTTCCAAAGCCGCTTGGGCTCCTGGTACAGCCGGTACGTCCACTCCAGGGACAGGTCTCGCGCCCATTTTGGCAGGCGCTTCTCCAGTCCCGCGTACGTCATATAAGCTTGTCCAACACCCAGCATACAGGCCTTCACGCGGCCCTTGTGCTCGGCCATCCAACGCTCCTGCTTCGGGCAACCCAGTGCTACAAACACCAGGTCAGCACCAGAGTCGTTGATCATGTCCACAATCGACTGATCTTCCTCTTTAGTAAGCTGACGGAAGGGTGGTGAGTAGTGGCCTGCTATCCTGACGTTCGGATGTTTTGATTTTGCAGTAGCCACCACAGCTTCGAGTACATCGTCAGTGGAGCCGTAGAAGAAGACCGACTTGCCTCTGGCAGCGGCTTCCTTGATCAAGCGCGGCATCAGGTCCATGCCTGGCACGCGGTCCTGCTTGTAGCCGTACTTCAGTTTCATCAGTTTTGAGAGCGGGCCGCCATCAGGTGAGGCAACGTCTGCTTCATTTAGTATTTTATTGAAGTTCGGGTCCTGGTATGCTTCAACGAGCATGTGCACATTGGCGAAGCATACATAAGACGACTCTCTGTTCTCGGTCATCCAGAAAACCTGCTCCACAAACTCGTCGAAGCGACCCGTGGTGATATAGGAGTTCAGGAGGCGGCGCTTTTGCTGTAAGGGTGCAGCTGCTTTGTACAGGGTGTTTGTCTCAGTCATTTCGTTAGTATGCATTTTTCTCGCCTTTCACCATATTCCACACAGTCAGGAAGATGATTTTCATGTCCATCATGAAGCTCCAGTTTTCCATGTACTTCACATCGTACTCCACACGCTTCTCCATCAGGTGCACTTCCTTGGTCTCGCCTCTGTAACCACTCACCTGAGCATAGCCTGTAATGCCTGGTGTTACGAAGTGGCGCATTTTGTACTTGTTGATCACTTTAGAGTAGTGGTCCAGCTGCGACACCAGGTTCGGGCGTGGTCCTACTACCGACATATCGCCGAGCAGCACATTGAAAAACTGTGGCAGTTCGTCCAGGTTAGTTTTGCGCAGGAAGGCACCTACTCTTGTGATACGTGGGTCATTCTTAGTAGCCTGTAGCTCCGTGCTATTGTTTACACGCATCGTTCTGAATTTGTAGCACACAAACAGGCGGTTCTTTTTACCCGGACGCAGCTGCTTAAAGAAGATCGGACCAGGAGAACTGATCTTGATGGCCAATGCGATGATCGGCATCACGATCGGGAACAGGAACAGGATCACACCCAGAGAGAAGGCGATATCAAAAGCACGCTTGATCACACGGTTAGTTACCTGCTCGAGCGGCTCTTTGCGCACACTGATCATCGGGATGTTCTGGTAGAAGTACATATTCACTTCACGCTGCACAATGGCGCTGAAATCAGGCACGATGCGGAAGTAGATGAAGTTCTCGTCAGCAAACTCAGTCAGCTCGTCGATGTGTTCCTTATCGTTTACTGGCAAGGTATAGTACACCTCGTCAATGTTGTTCTGAAGGCAAAATTCCTGAAGGTCAGACACATTGCCCTTCACCATGCTGCTATGCTTGCTCAGTTCGTCGGCCTTATCAGTGAAGAAGCCCATGAACTTACGACCCGGTGCCTCGTCACTGCTGAAAGTCTGGTGCAGGTTGATCGCCGCTGGCCCCATACCTACAATCACGTAGCGGCTATAGGCCATATCCGATTTAGAGAAATAGCGCTGTGCCAGGAAAAGCACCACACGGCTCAGACCGATCAGCAACGCAGTGAACAGGTAAGTATACAAGAGCAACAGGCGGGACAGATGCTCCAGGTTGAATATTACGATACAGCTGGCCAATATGACGGCGTGTATCGCAAATGCATTCAGCATGTCACCAGTCCTTCTGCCTACCGGAATGAAACCATCGATCCGGAAAACAAAATTCTTGAACCCGGAAACGATCCACCACACGAGCGCAAACAGTACAAAGAAGATACTGTACTGGTGTGTGAGTTCTAAATCACCGTATCTGAAAAGGTTTGACAGCTTAAACGCGAAAGCTATCAATGTAATGTCTAGTATTAATAAGAGTATTCTATTAAAACTATTATAGTGTCTGTATTTGTGCATAACCTGAAATTGTACTTATTGAATCATAATTCCCTTTTTACCTTAATTGACTTTCTCACGCCTCTCGTCTTCAATCACTTTGTCAATCCCCTCGTTGCTCCGGGACCCATGACAACCTTAATGCCTGTATTTTCACTTTAGCTTATAATTTATATTCTGCTTATGAGATACTTGCTTGCCCACTTTTTAAAGGCTCACAATTAACAACCAGAATTTAGACTGAAATACGACTGCATTTATATTAAGGTTTATTAATTTATCGCTAAAACATCAACAAAATTTAAATCGCTAATATTAGCA
>NZ_AKIS01000146.1:0-11424 GCF_000277005.1 Pontibacter sp. BAB1700
TGTTCTTCAAGAAGATGGGGCATCTGAACAAAAACGGCGTACCAGCTGCGGCTCTGTGGCTACAGTGCATCTGGGCCTGCATGCTCTGCCTCTCCGGCACTTACAACGACCTGCTCGACTACGTGATCTTTGCAGTAATGCTCTTTTACATCATCACAGTGACTGGCGTGTTTGTGCTGCGTGTGCGCCGGCCAGACCTGAAGCGCCCATACAAAGCATTCGGCTACCCAATTCTGCCAGCGCTTTATGTGCTGATTGCGTCCGGCATCTGCATCATCCTGCTTATTTACAAGCCAGTCTATACCTGGCCGGGCCTGATCATCGTAGCGCTGGGTATACCTGTCTATTATTTCTTCGGAAGCAAGTTCAAGAAGGAGTCCGGTTTGTAGGGATAATCATAAAGCATAATTGAAAAGCAGTCTGTCAGGTATGGCAGGCTGCTTTTTTGTAGCTTTGCTGCCGTACACGGCCACTTGCCGTAAACGCAAAGCTGTATGAGCACCGTTTATTTTATCAGCGGCCTCGGAGCGGACGAGCGCATGTTTCAGTTTCTGCACCTCAAGTGTAGCAGCAAGGTATACGTGCGCTGGATTCAGCCCTATGACGATGAACCGCTACACGACTATGCCGTGCGGCTGGCAGAGCAGATCACCGAACCCAACCCGGTGCTGATAGGCATGTCCTTTGGCGGTGTGGTGGCAATTGAGCTTTCCAAATTCCTGAACCCGCGCAAAACCATCCTGATCTCAAGCATCGCCAGCAGCAAAGTCCTCCCCTGGTACTACCGCCTGATGGGTTTCCTTCGGCTGCACCGCATTATACCTGTGCCCTGGCTCAAGCGCTTCCATTTTATGGGCCCTCTGCTGTTTGGAGCCAGCACTAAAGCCGAAAAAGCGCTGCTCAAGCAGGTGATCCTCGAAACCGATCCCCAATTCCTGCGCTGGGCCCTCGGGCAGCTGCTCAACTGGCACCAACCAGACCATTACGAGAACTGCGTGATGCTCCATGGCACCGCCGACCGCATCCTGCCGATGGGCACTTACCCGGGCATTATCAAGGTAAAAAGAGCCGGTCACCTCATGGTTTTGAGCCATGCTTCCGAGATAAGTGCTATCTTGGATAAGATTTTAGAAGATTGCGAAACATGACAACAGATAAAAAGAAATTCATCATCAGGACGCCGGACGGTCAAACAGCCGACCTGACTAATGCAACCACTCTCCGGAGCAACAACCTCTACCCTTTCGGTCGTCACAACTACTCTATCTATGAAAGCCCGGAAGGCGTATTTGTGCGCGGCTATAACAGCGGCGAGCGTGAGATCATGCTGACCGGCTTTGAGATCATAGACGAAGCGACGGCTCGTAACTATAAGCATACCTACACCCGCGAAGACGAGTAGCCATGGAGTTGAGTTTCTGGGAAAAGGAATCGTATTTCAGCCACGTGGATGTGCTCATTGTGGGCAGCGGCATTGTGGGTCTGAATGCGGCGCTCTACCTGAAAACGCAGCAGCCTGCCCTGAAAGTACTGGTGGTGGAGCGCGGCCTGCTGCCCACCGGGGCCAGTACCCGCAACGCCGGCTTCGCTTGCTTCGGCAGCCCCTCCGAGCTGCTCGATGACCTGAGCCACCACAGCGAAGAGGAGGTGTTTGCACTGGTAGAGCGCCGCTGGCGTGGACTGCAGCGCCTACGCCAGAACCTCGGCGACCAGGCCATCGACTTCCACCGCTGGGGCGGCTACGAACTGTTTGAGGAAAGCCAGCAACCGCTCTATGAAGCCTGCCTCGAGCAAATGACCTACCTCAACAAGCAGTTGCAGCAGGTAACGGGTGAGCAGGACATCTACCGTCAGGCAGATCACAAAATAGGTGAGTTCGGTTTTAAGCAGGTAGCGCACCTGATTGAGAGTACTGCAGAAGGGCAGATTGATACGGGCAAGATGATACTGGCGCTCACGCAGAAGGTACAGGCCCTGGGTGTGATCGTGCTGAACGGATTGGAGATTGAAAGTCTGCAGGAGGAGAGCACAGGTATAACCGCCCTGACCAAACAAGGCATTGCTATACCTGCCCGAGCGGCCCTGGTCGCAACCAACGGCTTTGCCCGCCAATTGCTGCCGCAGCTGCAGGTGGCACCGGCCCGGGCGCAGGTACTTATTACCAAGCCTATACCTGACTTGCGCTTCAAAGGCACTTTCCACTACGACAGGGGCTATTATTATTTCCGCAACATTGGCAATCGCGTACTTTTTGGCGGAGGCCGCAACCTCGACTTCAAAACCGAAGAAACAACTGAAATGGGGCTGACTGACCTGGTGCAAAACAAATTGGAGGAGTTGCTGCGCGAAGTTATTCTGCCTGGCACACCCTATGAAGTAGAGCAGCGCTGGAGCGGTATTATGGGCGTTGGGTCCGGCAAAACCACCATTGTGCAGCCAGTATCGGAGCATATTTGCTGCGCCGTGCGCATGGGCGGCATGGGCGTAGCGATCGGTTCGTTGGTAGGTGAAGAAGGGCAGCCTGGTGCTTAAGAAACTTTAATCATCACACGCCTGCTTAAGCTCAAAAGATTTTAGACCATCATTCAAAGCCAATAAAAAAGTGTTTTAGGCATTTTCCTAAAACAAAAAAGGTAAACCATCAGCGGTTTACCTTTTTCAAATATTATAGTCAGTACGAGTTACATTCGTATCCATTGATTCGAGGGATTAGGGTTGGGGATCATCAGGTGTTTGTTAGCTTCTTTTTCTGCCCTAAAAAACTCCTGGTACTCTTCTTCGCTCATTTCTTCGCGAAGGGCAATATGAAACTTGGCCAGTTCAGGGTATAGCTGATTGCGTTCCTGGCGCTCCTGCGGACTGTCTCTGTTAAAATCGTAAAAGGATCTTACAAAATTTTTCATGATTAAATATTTGATTTAAAGTGAGTTGGAAAACAGTTTTACTCCCATGCTACTTTTAAAGTTGTCTATATTCAGAAGCAATTTTCCACAATAAGCCCTCAGTGTCTGCAAACCCCTAAAAGACTGCTAGAGGAGATAAAAATAGAAAAGGCCCCACCAATCAGCAGGGCCTTTTATTCAGAATATCAAATACTTATATACTCGGATCTGATAATAATGTATGTCAGAAAGAGTAACTGCGCTATCGCCCGAGGTGTTTAAAGTAAAGCCCGGTTGCTACCAGCAACAGCTTGGTTAGCTCTGGAATGTCACGGGCAACGGAAATCCGACCGTTTGTTATGCTTAAGCTACCTTGCTCGAAATGCATCAGGATGTTGCCAGCTTCGTCCAGTAGGTCTCTGCTGGGGTCTAATGACTTGCCCTGAAAAGTAAACTGCTCCCCTGTAACCAAGGTTGTCGTGGTTTTGCCAAAGCCGGACGTCTTACTCATACCGATCACTTCATCTTTGAAATGAATCGTGACATCATGCTCAAGCCAACCCTTTCGCTGGAAATAAAGATTGATGCGCTCCGAACTGAAGTCGGCGTCGTTGCTGGCCCAGCCTCTGAAAGCAAGCTCCCCAACTGGCCCGTCCTCTCCGCTCACGGTATACCTTCGTGAAGCTAAGTTCTCCTGTTTCCAGTGCAGCAACTCCATACCTGTTATTTTAAGCCAAGCACATCCACGCCCTGCTCAAACACCACATCCACCGGAATGTTGTTGCGGCTGAGGCGGTCGAGGTCGGCCTGCAGTTCGGTACTTATCTGCCCCTGTTCGTTCAGTAGCCTGCCCACGCCCGCGTAGTCGCCATTGCCCTGTAGCGTCAGGATCAGTTCGGACAATTTGTCCATCGCTTCGCCCATCTTTACATAGTTCACACGGTATTTGCCAGTATTGGCATCACGCTCAAAGGCTCCGTTCTCTTTAAAGAAGTTGAAGCGCACCATGTTGGCTTTGCCGTGTGCACTGGCCGCTCCGAAGCGCACCGAACGGAAAATGCCCGCCATAAAGGTGGTATAGTAATCTTCGAGGCTGCCGCTCACCTCGCCCTTCTTGTGCAGCTGCGTGATCATGTACAGACCCAGAATATCGGCTTTGCCTTCTTCCAGGGCAGAGCCGTGCTCTTTCAAAGCCTCACGTACAGTGCCTTTACCGTTGATGGTGTTCTTGATACCCAAGCCATGCGCTACCTCGTGAAACATGGTGTTGGCGAAGAAAGCGTCGAAGGTGATATGCTGCTTCTGATCGTCGGCAATCAGCTCATCGGCGATAGGCAGCATGATCTTGTCGAACTTGGCCTGCATCGCGTTTTTGAGCTGCAGACGGCGCGTGCCTTTCTTCAGCTGCACCTCCTCGTCGTTGGGCAGGTTGATGGCAATGGTCTTGCTGCCTGCATTGCAGTCACCGGCGTAGTATACTACGTCGTAGGCATTCAGGTCAGAGTCAGTGCCGGGCGTTTCTTTCTTGTAGTTGGCAGGTACTGGCAAACCGCGCTGCAGTTCTGGCAGGAAGGCCGCATACTTCTCGAGGCGCTTGCTCCAGTCCATATCCTTGATGAGCACATAAGCCTCGTGTGCTGCTTTGTAACCAAACAACTTGTCTTCGTACGTTTCGATCGGACCGATCACCACGTCTATGCGGTTGTTTTTCATGTCCATCCAGGCCAGGTCGCTTGGCTGGTAATTGTCGTTGAGCAGGGCATCCGCACGCAGGGTCAGGTATTTTTTCAGCCCCGGCTCCTCGGCCAGCCCGGCTGCTTGGCGCAATAGGTCAGAGGCACGCTTCACCTGCTCCTTGAATTGCACATGGTAAGGCACCGTGATCAGGTTACCATTGGCGTCGCGACGCAGGAAGGTATACTGGCTGGCTTTGTCTTTCAGATTCGCTTTTTCAAACTCCTCTTTTGTCATGTCCTGCGGGTAGAAATTCGCCGCATCCGGCTTCGGTCCCACGCCAGGTATAAAAGGCTCGTTGTTGTTCAGGCGGTCCCAGGGGCCGTAGTTGATCATCACGAATTGGCGTGCGGCATCGTCAGTCAGCGCATTCAGCAAAGAGTCTTTCTTGCCATAAGCTTCGTACCAGAACAGTTCGTCCATGATGTTACCGGCCTCGATCAGCAGGGGTATCATTTGGCGCTCTTTTTCGCTCAGTCCACTCAGGTCAGCGGTCAGGCGCACATTGGTGTACATGCCTAGCTTCTGCTGTAGGTCAGTGGCTGTAGCATCGGTCTGCACAGTTTCAGTTGTTTGCGCTTCGTTGGTGGTACTACTTGTGCAGGCGGCGGTCATGGCGGCCACAGCAGAGGCCAGTATCAGGTGGCGTGATTTCATGTAGGTATAAGGTTAGTGTTTATCAAGATGAGAAATATTCAAGATGGAAGATACAGGATTTGAGTTAAAAGAAAAAGCCGTTGCACCTTACGGCACAGCGGCTTATATCTTGAAACTGCTTCAGTATACCTAAAACAATCCGAACAGTTCACTATTGATTCTCTCTATAATAGAACCTAAATCCTCGGGATTGGCCACAAAGTCCATGTTATTCACATCGATCACCAGCAGTTTGCCCTGATCATAAGTGCTCATCCAGTTGTTGTAGTGCTCGTTGAGGTTACGCAGGTAGTTGATGCTGATGTTGTTTTCGTAGTCGCGGTTGCGCTTCTCGATCTGTCCGATCAGTTTAGGCAGGTCAGCCTTCAGGTAAATCATCAGGTCAGGCGCTTTCACCATGCTGATCATCGACTGGAACAGGGCGAAGTAGTTATCGTAGTCACGCGTGCTCATTAAGCCTGACTGGTGCAGGTTCTTGGCAAAGATGTAAGCATCCTCATAAATGGTGCGATCCTGGATCACATGCCCGTCTTTGGACTGGATCTGCTGCACCTGACCAAAGCGGCTGTTCAAAAAGAACACCTGCAGGTGAAAGGACCACCGCTCCATGTCTTCATAAAAGTCCTTCAGGTAAGGATTGTTCTCTACTGCCTCCAGGTATAGCTCCCACTTAAAATGCTGGGAAAGTTTAGTGGCCAGGGTGGTTTTGCCGGCGCCAATATTGCCGACGATCGCAATGTGCATGGTAATGGTGTAATAGTTGAAAAAACCGACTGCAAATTACGGCTTTTTCGGTCATGCCCCAGCCTAATTCCTGCCCCCAGGCCCTGTTTTTTTTAGTACTTCTGCTCACCAACAATTCGCATTCTCCTTATCTTATTAATCCATAACTACTTAGCATCAGCACTTCCTATAAACTACACTTGCGTTACGTCTTCTGCCAGCCAGGGCATAGTACTCCGTCTCAGACTCTGCTTATTTTAGCTCTATACCTTCCAGTCCGGAGGCAAGGCACGGAGCACACGTATCACTACTGCATCGCAGCGCCTGTTGCCGAACTCAAACACATCCCCAACGATCGACAGCTTGAACAGGCTCTCCTTGAGCATGGACTTTGCCCGGTGCAGGCGTACCTTCACGTTACTTTCAGAAAGATCTAGGCATTGTGCGATGTCATGAATAGACAAGTCTTCCACTTCGCGGAGCGTATAGACAATTCTATACTTTTCAGGTATGCTATCGATGGCGCTTTCCACCAGCTGTTTCACTTCCTGCCGGATAGCAGCCTGCTCCGGGTTCGCAGCGTTCATCTGGTTTAAAAGAGAAGACAAACCCTCCGGCTGGTCAAGCAGGTACGTGGCTGAAGACAATTTTTTCTGCTCCCGCAGCCTTGCCAGCGCTTTGTTGATCCCAATCCGGATAAGCCAGGTAGAAAACATGGCATCGCTGCGGAACTGCGCCAGCTTTTCAAAAGCCTTCATATAGGTCTCCTGCATGACATCCTCCACCTCCTGTTCCTGCTTCAGGTAACTCCTTATCACCCGGTAGAGCTTTTGGTTGTGGCGGCGCATGAGGAGCTCATACAGTGACACGTCCCCGTCGAGCACCCTCTCCACCACTGCTACATCACTGAGTGCCGCTTTTTCAGTTGCTGTTATCTGTTTCATGATCTTAATAGGTATGATACATACAGTAGATGCGTTTCAGACCAATTAGTTACATTCTTTTGTAACGATTTTCACTTATAAGTATCTAACTATCAGAAACAAACAAAATAAGAAATCAACTAAAACGGAGGAAATCATCATGGAAACAATTGCATCAACAACAACAACCGGTGCGCAGCGGACTGAGCGCCCGGCGTACGACCGCATCGCTACCGTCACCGCTTTAACAAAGTACACTTATGCCCTGGTGCCTATCCTGGCTGGCCTCGACAAATTCCTACACCTGCTTACTGACTGGGACAAATACCTTGCGCCGGTAGTCGCCGATATCCTGCCTTTCAGCACGGGCACTTTTATGAGTCTGGTGGGTATCATTGAGATCATAGCGGGCGTGTTTGTACTCGTAAAACCAAAGATAGGGGCGCTGGTGGTCGGCTTATGGCTGGTAGGCATCGCCATCAACCTTTTGTTAACGGGCGAATACTACGACATTGCTGTCCGTGACCTGGTCATGGCTGTAGGCGCTTTCTCGCTATACCTGCTTCTTCCTGATGAGGGCAAAGCTTAGTCTGGCACAAGGGCCATTTATACACAATCGGCCTAACCCTTGCGCTCTTAAGGTCGTTTATTGAGTAACGTGCGTGTATCAGTTGGAGAACAGCGTGAAGGTGTCACGCACACGTCAAATAAATTACCAACATCTTATTTAAAAGCTATGACAAAAGGACACAATCAAGACCGCAACAAGTCCGAAAACAAACCGGAAGCTAAGCACAAAGGCGGACAGGAAGGGCACCGCAGCCTGAGCGATCAGCAAAAAGACAAAAGCCCTAACCAGGGCCGCAATGACAAAAAAGACCAGTCTGGCGGAACCAAAGGCCAGAATGCCATTTAGCAGCATGTAATAAACTGAAAATAGCCGGGGCGTGTAGTGATTACTGCACGCCCCGGCTATTTTCATGTTTGCTATTCTACTGGAGGCTATACTTACCGCTGCTCCCGCATCTGGTTATACCTGTCCTTGGCGTCGCGGCTCTTGCGCAGGGTGTTGAACTCTAACTGCAAAGCAGCCACCTTCATTTTATCGCTGTTGCTCATCTGACTGATTACCTGCTGCTTGCGGTCGCTGAGCAGCAGGTACACGTGCTCGGCATAGTCCCAGTCGCGGAGGCTCCAGTCGGTGCGCTGTGCCCGCACGTTTTCCATGAACCTGACAAAAGCACCGCGCAGTTGGCTGGCCTTAAGCTGGCCGATCTTGTTGGTTCCGGCCAGGCGGCGCTCCCAGGCAGCGGCTGTCTCACGGTTCAGGGGGTCGCCGTAGCTTTCCTCCTTCTCCGCCTCCCACTCATTGTAACGGGTTTTGAGCTCCCCGTACTCCTGCTTCGAAGCTTCACTCATTTGGCTGCTATTCCGGTCCAGGCTTTGCGTACGGGTTCTGAACTCCTGCTTGATCACAGGCCATTCAGCCCTTGTTATACTGTCACCCTGGCTGACTCTCTTGTTCATCCAGGCACGGAAATCCTCCAGGTCCTGCTCCAGCTTTGACTTAGTTTGTGCCTGGGCACCCAGCGTGCTCAGCACCGTCATCAGCATCAGGGCTGCAACAAATAACTTCTTCATAGGTTGGTTTTACTTGATCAATCATTCTTCTAACACTTCTCTCCCAATAAATATTATGCCAGAATATTCTAAAGGAGCTATATTTTTAATCCATTCCTGTTATACCTGCACCAGGTATAACAGGCCGCCCACTATCTTTTTGCGGCCGCTTACGTTTAAAGCAAAGACAGGTATTTCGCCTGCACTGCACCTGGGATTGTGCCACACACGTTCTTCCCCTATCCATACAAAAAACTTATATGCGCAAAACAAGGGACAACTTCCACGAAACCGTTGTTTCTATACCTAACCGGGACGAGATCATTCTGAGCGCCGAGCAGTTTCCGTTCAAGACCACGCTCAGCCTGTCGCCGCTTGTGACCTACTGGGAAAACAAGATCGAGACTGACCCGAACTGCAACGTGGCCCGTGTAAACGAGCTGGCCGGTCTGCTGCGCAAAAACCCCGAGCTGCTGGAGCCGATCGAGGACGTGTCTATTATTGATAAATACATCGATACCGTTGACATCCTGATGGAGGATATTTTCCCGAGTGCTCTCTGGGAGAATGACCTGCGAGCCACGGTACTGCCTTTTCACTTCGACAGCTTCTATGCCACTCCCCGCCTGGAAGAGCTCGACCTGCTGGGAGGCGGTAACTATACCCAAAAACTAAATGTCGATCTCAAGACGCTGCTTTTCCGCCAGACGCTATCGGCTTACACCCTGATCCTGGAGAAGTTCTACAATGCCAACTTTATGGTGGATGAGCCCTTTATCTTCAGCATCAAGGACAAGTTCACCAAACTGGACCGGCATTACAAGCTGATCATCGACCTGAAATTCATGAAAGTGAAGGCCAAAGGTCCGATCAAAAAGCTAAGCACACAGGAAATCAACTTTCTGATAAACCGCTACAATGACCTGGACCTCTGGATGCAGAAACTACCACCTGAGAACTATGAGTTCAGCGGCTTTGCGATCTGTGATTTTACGGACGTAACCAACGAGGAAACTATTTCCTCGCTGCGCTACGACCTGCTCGATCAGGACTCTGTAACCACACAGGAGGGTTTTGAGAGCCTGCAGCAGAAGCTTCGCGTGCTTTTCGGGCTGCCGGGTCTGCGGCTGGGGCTGGCCTCCTTCCCTGCCCTGCAGGAGTTTGACACTAACTACGCCCGCAAAACCTGGAATGGCCTGGTGCTGACCAAGAGCTCTCCTATTAAGCTGGAAGACCTCGTTGACTCGATCTACGCTCCGGTGCTGGCCAAAGGCAACACCATTGTGGTAGACGACCTGGAGCAGCTCGACGAACCGGGCAGACTGGAGCAGGAGCTGATAAAAACGGGCATACGCAACCTGATCATCGCGCCGCTGCACTATGAAGGCAAAACGATCGGGATGCTGGAACTGGCCTCTCCTATACCTGGCGAACTGAATGCGCTTTCTACTATTAAGCTAAAGGAAATTCTGCCGCTTTTTGCATTGGCCCTGAACCGGATGCTTGAGGAGCTGCGCAGCAGCATACAGAATATTATTAAAGAGAAGTATACCGCCATTCACCCGATCGTGGAGTGGCGCTTTACGCAGGCAGCCATTAACCTCCTCGACAAGATGGAGCGTAACGTGCCGGCTGAGATCGAGCCGATCGTGTTCCGGGACATCTACCCGCTCTATGGCGCATCGGATATCCGCAGCTCGGCAACCGAGCGCAACAAAGCCATACAGGGCGACTTGCTTGACCAACTGGTGCTGGCCAAAGAGGTCATCCTGGCTGCCAAGGACAACCTGCCACTCTCTATCCTGGACGAACTGGTGTATAAGATAGACAAGTATTCCCAGAACCTCGTGCACGAACTGGGCTCTGGTGATGAGGCTAATGTGCTGGAGTTTTTGCGCACCGAGATTGAGCCGCTTTTCAATCACTTTGGCCACAAGTATCCCTCTACCCAAAAGGCCATCGAGGCTTACCGCAAGGCGACCAATAACCCCAACGGCGTCGTGTATAACAAGCGACGTGCGTATGAGGAGAGCCTGTACCTGATCAACGACACCATCTCCAGCTTCCTGGATCGCGAGGAAGAAAAGGCACAGCAGATCTTTCCGCACTACTTCGAGAAGTATAAGACCGATGGACTGGAGTATAACATCTACATCGGGGCATCGCTGTTGAACAGCGGGCACTTTGAGGAGCTATACCTGAAGAACATGCGCCTGTGGCAGCTGATGCTTACCTGTGAGATTGCCCGTCGCATTCACAAGCTGCGCGCTAACCTGAAACTGCCGCTCGAGATCACACAGCTGATACTGGTCCACAGCAGTCCGATCTGTATCCGCTTCCGGCTGGACGAGAAGAAGTTTGACGTGGAAGGTGCCGACAACATCCGTTACGAGATCATTAAGAAGCGTATTGACAAGGCTACATTGCGCGGCACAGACGAGCGCCTTACCCAGCCCGGCAAGGTTGCCATTGTGTATACACAACCCCGCGAAGCGCAGGAGTATCGCCGCTACATCGATTTTCTGCAGGCCGAGGGCTACATTGAGCCAGTGGTGGAAGACCTGGAAATTGAGGACTTACAGGGGGTGCAGGGACTGAAAGCGCTCCGCATTTCGATAAATTTCCAGGAGCAGCTGCGCCACGATATCGATGCCGGAGACGAGCTTTTGCAGATCGCCCAGACGGCTGCTCTCAACTAAAATTGCACTTTTATATAAAACGAAACTTTTTTACAAATTCACCATAACATACAATCATCTAAATATCAGTGCCTTAAAGTTAAATTAGATTTGTAAAATTCCACCAATTACAGGCTCCTCTGTAATTTTCTCTACATCGGTGCAATTATTTTAAAGGAAAGGGCGTTTTACCTGAGACTGCCGAAG
>NZ_AKIS01000147.1:0-7605 GCF_000277005.1 Pontibacter sp. BAB1700
TTGTAACGTATATATTATTAATTGGATTTGAAAAATTGTTGATTTTTATAAAATATTTTGCGCTCAGTATGGTTTTGTTCAAAAACCATAAATAAAATTCTTTGGTATTACCAGGTTACTATACTCCCTGAATTCCTATATATAATATTAAAATTACCTCTAGTAGAGCCTGCTACACTTAAGTATATATGGGTTTGGATGACTAGAATAAAGATTCTGTGATTTTGAAAATACAGTTTCTTGATTTAGGTAATGAATACGCACTTACTATTAATTATACCTATATTTTTTTTAACGAAACACATATCATTTCCCTGTTATATCGTATAGACCTAATATCAGTATACAAAAAGGGATCTATAATATAATTAAATTAATGCTACAAAACGTCAATCCATTTCAATCACATACTGTTGGAGATAACAATCCTTACTCACTAATAAAGAAGAGCCAGGTAGGAGGTAATTGTCAACCTCAGGAATCGATCTTTCTCATTAATACACAGTTTGCTACTGCTAATAATAAACTATCAATTCCCCCCAAGATCTTAAGCAGATTATACCTTAGTTTGATGTGCTTCTAACCATCTTGATTCTAATTAAAGGTATACTAAGGATCATACAGTAGCTTATATGCTTTAGGATAGATAAAATAATAATCTACCCACTAACATACTAACATGTTAAAATGCAGGAAATTTTATGCAACTACTAACTGATACTATAGAGATTCCAAAAGCGGCATCAGCCCAGAGCAAATCCCTTATACATCTAACCATCGGAGCAGATGCTCATACGCTTTTATCCGACAGTAATTTTCAATATGAATGGGATCAACTTTATGAAACATGTGATTGGGCTACTGCTTTTCAAAGCAGGGACTTCGTTGCTGTATGGTACAGTTTAAATGAGCAAGATTATACCCCGATCATTGTGAGGCTGAGCAGAATGGTAAATTGATAGGACTGCTGACTATGACTCTTCTCAAAGATAGTCAATCTAAAACCACCTTGCGAAATAAGAGAGCCCGTATTGTGGGAGCCGGAGAGTATGAAGCCGAGTATCAAACTTGGCTTGCCAGTAAAAATTTTGAACTGGATTTTATCAATCAAGCCCTATCTCTTTTAACGCGCAACTTTCCCAAACATGACATATACTTCAGATATATACCAACTGGCACATCTGTAGCTCGTCTGGCGGACAGTTCTAATTGGGTGAGCCGCTGCGTTCTACAATCCTATAGCAGACCACTAATGGAAATGAACAAACCTGAGGTATCTAAGCTCTTTAAGAAAAGAGGTTTTAAGCTTAAGCTAAACCGATTTAAGCGACTTGGAAATGTAAGGTTTGAGCACATAACCGACCCTGACCAATTCTTGTCTATCTATGAACAGCTCAAGAATCAGTTTGACTTCCGCCAAGGAGCGATGTTTAATAAAATACATTTCAAGGGGAATCCACAGGCATCTAATTTATTGCTGAAGCTCTTCGAACGTAATTTATTGCATGTGACAGTTCTGACTCTCAACAATGAACCAATGGCGTCGATAGTAGGGATACATGGTAAAAACTGGGTGCATTTGGGAGGAATAAATACACACTCCCCTTTTTACGCAGTGCACTCCCCTGGCTTTGTGCATTTTCTTCTGCTGGGCCAGCTGCTGGCAAACGAGCACTCAGCCACCGTTTTCGACCTTACACCAGGTGGCGATGCCTATAAAGAACGCATGGCAACCAGCCATGACCAAGTATATGAGTTACTGATTTCACAAAGCCTCATTTACAACCTGAAGCGACGCTTACGCAAGTTGCTTCATGAACAGTTAATCAGGTCGGGGCATCGACCAATGAGCATGGAGCTCTACCTGAAAAAAAAGGCTTACCTCTTTCGTGCCCGCCTAAAGGGCCTGCAGCACAGATTATGGTTAGGTGCTGCCAGATACAACAAATCAGAACTCTGCTACCCGCTCGACTTCCCAACTGAGCATCTGAAACTGAACACAGACAGTCTTAGCGATCTGCTCTGCTTTGAGCAAATAGGGACGCAAACCACTAAGTGGGAGTTCCTTGAGGAGGCGATGGCTCGTTTTGAAGATGGGCAGCATGCCTACACCTTGGTCGATAACAGACAGTTACTCTTTTGCGCCTGGTTTGAAAAACAGGAACGACAGGAGACAGATGAGCAAAGAGATAATGAACAGCCTTCAATCCTTGAGATAACTTACTGCCTACCAGAGGCGGCCGAAAAGCTTCCTTCGTTTGTAGCCAGTGCATATGCATTACTAACTGTTCCAGTGCCTAATCTCTCCCACCAGGCAGTAATAAATGTAAACGACTACAGACTTTTAAAAGCATTGAAGGAAAATGGTTTTCGCCTTTGCAAAATCAAAACTTCTCATGTGAGGCCAGACCCAGTTGCCCAAGCCGACCTAAACTGAAAATAAGCGACGATTCAAAATAATTAATTTTTATGCAAGAGATAGTCAGTCACAAACAGAAGGAGAAACATGGCATTGACGCGGGGATTAGTTCAACTAGCTTATTGATAGGTAAAGAATTCTGGGAATTATATACCGATAAAAATTTTCAGAACAGTTGGGATTCCTTGTACCAAAATTGTTCATGGGCAACTGCTTTTCAAAGTAGAGAATATGTCATGTCTTGGTACCAGGTGTTCTCAGAAGAATACCTGCCAGTTGTTGTGGCCACACATTCTGACTATGAACTGATAGGCCTTCTTACCATGGCTATACCGAATTCAAAGAAGCCTATTGACAAGTTATACCAAAGCCGAATACAGATTATAGGAGCGGGTGCCTATGAAGCAGAGTATCAGGTATGGATAGCAGAGGAAGGAAATGGAGAGTCCATTATAAAAGCAGCCCTTTCTCTACTGAAGGAGCGATTCCCGAAAGGCGATATTTTATTTCGCTTCATACCCGCCCACACGCCTATTGATTGGATAAAAAAAGATAAGGTATGGCAAGGCCGCTGCGTCATTCAAGAGTTCAGGAGACCACTTCTTGAATTGCAGACGCCATCGATAGCACAACATTTGCACCTAAGCAGGCAGCATAAAACAAAGTACAACCGCCTGAAACGCATTGGCGACTTGGTATTTGAGAAAATTACAGAACCAGAGCAATTCTCCCCATTGCTGAAAGATCTGGCAGAGCAATATGACTTCAGGCAAGGAGTGATGTTCAACATGAATCAGTTCCGGGAAAATCCTCTTAAGACGGACTTCCTGATGCAGCTTTTTAGTAAAGGCATTTTGCACGTTACTATCCTGAGACTGAATAATGAGATCATTGCGGCTATGGTGGCAACACAAGGTAAAAACTGGGTACACTTGCAAGGACTAAATACACACTCCCCTTTTCACGCTAAAAACTCACCTGGCATATTACATTTCTTCATGCTAGGCCGCTATTTATCTGATGAGGGTTACGACATATTTGATCTGACTCCTGGCGGAGATAATTATAAGGAACGGTTTGCCACAAAATACGACCAGGTGTATAGCCTGGCGGTTACCGATAACAGACTGTACCGCATAAAACGTCGTATGCGCAAGCATGTATATGAGCACCTTATAAAAGCTGGGCATAGGCCTATGAGCGTAGAACTGAATCTGAAAAAGCAATTATACCAGCTGCGCCACCAAATAAAAAAAATTCGTCGAGGTCATATGCCAGTTTTATCCGGTAAAAGGACTTTTTGCCATTACCGATACAGCACATTGCTTCCTTCTTCAACAATTTTGGTCAGCACTGATAGTCTGAGCGACTTGCTGGGCTTTGAAGCAGGGGGCACTCAGGTCAGCAGATGGGAGTTTATGGAGGATGCAATGCGACGTTTTGAAGAAGGGCAGCATGCTTATACCTGGGCTAATGAGGGAAGACTTCTATGTTGCGCCTGGCTCCAAAACTCAGAGCATCAAAGTAAGCACGCAGTATTTGAGATAAATTATTGTCAGCAAGAGGTGATAGCACGTCTGCAAGAGTTTCTCACAAGCAGTGAGAAAGTGATCGCTAGGAATCAAGAAAATCAATTGCCTTTCATTATTAAATCGACAGAAAGGCAAATCTGTAAAGTGCTAGATATAACCGACAATATTCAAAAAATAACACAGCCTTAAACTTATCCTGATTTATACTATGCAAGCGCAAATCAATGTTTACAATACTGATTTTACCGTGTCATTGCAATCAGACGATAATGTCAAAATAACAATTGGTGAAGAAGCGTTCCAATTGGTTAATGACCAATCATTTATTCATAAATGGGATTCACTGTATGAATCATGCCATTGGGCAACTCCCTTTCAGGCAAAACAATTCGTTACAATGTGGTATAACCTGTATAGTAAACGGTTTGTACCTGTGATCGTTAGCAACTGGCAAAGTGGAAATCTCACGGGCTTGATTTTTTTAGCGCATAATAGCAAGGATAAAAAACTAAAGGGTGCTGGTGGTGATATTGCTTACTACCAGACCTGGCTCACTTCAGATTCAAATAATGAATTCATCAAAGCCTCCCTCCAAATACTTATTTCAAATTTTCCTGGCCATGTCATATCATTTATTCAGCTCCCCCCAGGAACCCCTATACGCTGGATTGAAGAGGACCCAAATTACAGGAAGATTTGTACACTTAAAACAGTTCAAAGGCCCTTAGTGAACCTGAAGGATAAAGGTGTTGATAAACTATTCAAAAAAAAGGAATTCAGAGAAAATTGCAACCGCCTGAAACGTTTAGGCGAAGTAAGCTATGAAAGAGTAAAAGATTTTGAAGTGTTCTCCAGCGTCATAGATGAACTCACTGCCCACTATGACTTTAGGCAAGGTGCTACCATAAACTGGACACCGTTCCTTAATAATCCTTTGAGAAAGCAGTTACTTTTAGAGATGTTCAGACAAAATCTACTTCATGTAACACTTCTTAAGTTAAACAATGAAATCTTAGCGTCTTTAATTGCAACCCAAGGTAGAGATAACTGGATATATGGTATAGGCCTAAATAGCCACTCTCCATTCTATGCAAGCCATTCTCCAGGATTTGTTTGTTTTGTGAAATTTATACAAATGCTCGTTTATGAAGGTTATAATACATTGGATTTAACAACTGGCAATCAGTCTTACAAAAGTAGATTAGCAAATGATTACGACCACGTGTATGAACTAACTGTGTCGCATAAATCTATTGTAGAAAAAACACTGGAAGTCATTAGGAATAAACATCTTACTCCTAAGATGAAAAAACTGTTAGAACAGTATAAACCTTATTTTTTACAAACCAAGCAAAAAATTGGGATTATTAAAAATCATGGCACCATACACTATTCATTACATTATATCAGGAATAAAAAGCAATCAGTATACGATTTCAGGACAAATCCAGAACATAACTACTCAAATAAAGATATACTGATAAAAAGGTGTAATCTACAGGATCTACTCTGTTTCGATCAAACTAAATCTTTTGTAAGTAAACAGGAGTTTCTGAGGGACGCTATGAAGAGATTTGAGTTAGGTGAACAGTCCTTTACGTGGGTAGAAGATGGATATCTTCTTGCCTGTGCATGGCTTCATGGTCCGAACAGATCCCGAAAAGATAAACGTACTTTCATCTTCCCTGAGGCTGTGTAGTTGTTCACAACGTCTACTATCACCCTCTAGCTAAAGATAGGTTGAGCAAATTTTTACATACTGTGAAGTTGGAAGCGAGCAGACTCATTGATTCTGCAAATATCTATGCAGTTGTATCTGATTCAGATGCGAAGCGAAGTAATATATTAGTCAAATCAACCATACCTCCGCATTCTGGCTGATGCTTAGGTAGCCTGCTCAATTAAAGACCAATATTTCCTGTTATGCTAAATCTTTCAACCACTTTATCCGCAAATTCATTAACAACGATGGGGCTACCTCCCCATGCAGTTGAAACTATTGTAGGTGATCAAGCCCGCTCATACTTAGCACGACCTAATGTTCCTACGGACTGGGATATTCTTTATAAGCGGTGTACTTGGTCAACTCCATTTCAAAGCTATGATTTCATTTCTACATGGTATAAGCTGTTTAAAGATTCTTATACGCCTATTCTCATCATACAAATACGAGACGAAAAACTTATAGGGGCCCTACCTTTAGCCATGGATTCTAACGGTAATTTAGTGTATGCGGGTGCTGACATTGCCGAATATCAGGTATGGCTTGCAGATCCTATGGATAGTGACAACTTCATTGAGCAAGCGATATTAAAGATTAAAAGTGATTACCCAGGTAAAACTATACCTTTAAAATTTGTGCCTTCAACTGCACCACTCCACTGGATTAAGCAGAATCCTTCTTTTAAATACAGCTGTGAAGTTATTTCGCATAAGCAGCCGTTACTTAAAATCAACTACAGTAGCATTGCTAAGGAACTTAAGAAAAAGAACAGGAAAGAGAAACTAAACCGATTAAAGAGATTAGGAGATTTACAATTTGTTAAGATTACTGACTCACTCGAGTTCGACTCTATACTAAATGAACTTGTTATTCAAAGCGATTTCAGAAAGGGCGCCATGTTCGATCAGTGTATGTTTATCAGTTCCACTGCAAGACGGGATTTTCTGTCTTCTCTTTTTAAGTTAAATCTTTTACACGTCACTATTTTAAAATTAGATAATACAATTATAGCTTCTAATGTAGGAGTTTTCGGAAAAAAGTGGGTGCACTTGCAAGGTATTAATACACATTCTCCTATGTATGCCAAGTACTCACCAGGTATACTACATTTTTTAATGCTAGGGTTAATGCTCTCAGAAGAAGAGATAGAGGTGTTTGACTTAACACCGGGGAATAATGGCTATAAGGAGATGCTGGCAACGGATTACATAGAAGCCTACGAGATTAATTTTCACACTAAGTCAAAGTTTATTTTTAATAAATTCAAGAGACAAGCTAAGTGCTTTTTCCAAAACTATTCTCAGCAAGTAGGAATTTCCTCATATGCTCTTAAAAACATCACTAAACGCATAAGTATTCAAAATCAAAAACTTAAACTTATTAGAAATTATAAAGCGACTATTATGAATCAAGCTACATTAAAATATCACTTCCCGAAAACTAAAAAATCTCTTCACAGAATCAACAGGTCGTCCATTTCATCAGAAGAGTACGTAAAGCTTAATTTTAACAGCCTATCGGACTTATTACGCTATAACCCAAAGGGAACTTTACAGACTCGTTGGGAATTTTTAGAAGATGCGATGAAAAGATTCGAGGCTGGCCAGCAATGTTACACTTGGCTAGAGAATGACTCTCTTTTAGCATGTGCTTGGCTCTCCCACCGTAATAAATCAAGTTCCCCAGCAACATTTAAAAATCAACACAGGAAGGGTCTTACCTTCTAGAACAGCTTTATCTACACCCTAACATCTATGATCAATCTGACAGAATAAAAGCAAGTGTTCTAGATAAATTACTACAGACAGATCAAAGCGCGGCTGTTTACACAAAAATTAGATAAGTTAAAAAAAATATTGACTTAAACAAACAACAAGGATTTTTAATACGTTAATATCAATACAACACTAAATAAGTACTATAGTACAATA
>NZ_AKIS01000148.1:0-8305 GCF_000277005.1 Pontibacter sp. BAB1700
TCCCGAAGAATCAAACCCTGGAACAGGTTATCCTTAATATCATACACCACCCGCTCACCTGGATGAAGCAGTTCTTCCAGGTTCAGCGTTACAAGTGCGCTTTGTGCTACTTTGTTTATTATATCTGACATTGTTATAGCTTATTTAATCGTGTTCTTAGTAGGACTTGTTATATAAACATCCTTCAGATAGAAGGGTTCATAATAGGCCACGTCTTCAAATGCTTGTTGCTCGTACTTCACCGTCGCGAGTTGACCGATCGGTTTTGCAGATGGCTGTATACTATCTATGAACAATGCATGCTTATTTCCCTCCACCAACTTTTTGAACTTGCCAGCTCCGTTGCCAAAAAAAATGATCGGTTGACTTGTTAGTTGCTCCTGAAAGCTTTGCTCGTCCAACACTACAGGAGTCACTGGCATCAGCTCTTCCAAGTCGGAGCTGAGAAGACAGGTATAGACTTCCATACGGCGGGCATCGATCATGGGGCAAAACAAGTAGTGCTGCGCATTAGGCACACTATCGATTGCCTGCTTCGCCAAACCATATAAAGTAGAGACCTCCAGCAGTGGGATGTCCAGCGAGTAGCAAAGACCTTTGGCTGTGGAGCTGCCGATGCGCAAACCCGTGTAAGACCCCGGCCCTCCCGATACAGCCACAGCGCTCAGGTTGTGCAGGGTATAGCCACAGTTCTCAACAAGCTGCGAGATCATGACCGTAATATGTGAGGAGTGGGACTTTTCAATCTGCAGCTCAGATGCCCCAAGCAGGTCCGCTCCTTTATATAAGGCAACAGAACATACAGTAGAAGAGGTTTCGAGCGCGAGGAGTAGTGGCATAATTGAACTTATAATGAATGAGATGACAAAAGTACGGCCGAAAGATCAAGAAACAAAAAGGGTGATACCGTACCAGCACCACCCTTCTATTTATACCTTATCCTTTTACTTCACTTTCAGGTAAGACGCATACTCCTGCTGATCGCTGAGCACACGCTTTGCCATCAGTATATCCGGGTCGTCATCAAACGAAGACTCGATATAGCCCTTTTGCAGATAGTAACGGGAAGCGATCTCAGCCTCCAGCATTTCCTGTATCTCAGTACGGAAACGCATCAGGTCATTCGACTTGTTATGCGAAACCTTTTTCTTGATGGCATCCAGCTCCAGCTTGATGTCATCCAGGTGTTTGCCATCCTTCGCCTGCTCTGTCAGATCTTCCAGCTCGCGTTCTATCTTAGTAGTGTAGTTCACATCTTTGTTATCCAGGAAAGCAACGAACTGCTGGTAGTCAGCATCAGTCAGCTTAAACTGCTTGGCCGAAGGTATAGTAGGATTCTCGGCTCTATACTTATTGGCATACTCAAAGAAGTAACCTTTGGCTGCGATGGTTCTGGCGATTTCAGAGTAAGTCTTGCGGGTAACTTCCACATCCGGGCTTACACCACCTCCATCATAGACAATACGTCCGCCGGCTGTTTTGTGAGCCACTTTAAGCGAATCCGGAATTTTGCCGGCGCTACCGTCTTCATTGCGGTGCTTGTAGTCAATTGCCTGGATGCTACGGCCGCTCGGGATGTAGTACTTGGCAGTTGTTACTTTAAGTTGTGAGTTATAGGAAAGCGGGCGGGTAGCCTGTACCAAACCTTTACCGAATGTGCGCTCCCCTACCAGCACAGCACGGTCATAGTCCTGCATTACACCGGCTACAATCTCTGAGGCAGAGGCACTGCGCGAACTGGTCAGAATGACCATAGGCATACTTTTATCGAGTGGCTCATCCAGCGCCTTGTAAGTCTTGTTCCACTCTTTTACTTTGCCTTTAGTGCTAACGATATCCCGGCCTTTGTCAACAAACAGATTGGAGATGTTCACAGCTTCGTGCAGCAAACCACCCGGATTGTCACGCAAATCGAAAATGATTTTCTTAGCTCCCTGCTCTTTCAGTTTCTGCACCGCGGTCCTTACCTCCTTAGAGGCATCCACTGTGAAGCCTGACAATTGGAAGTAACCGATCTCATTGTCGATCATGCCATAGTAAGGCACATTGTCAACCATGATGTTAGCGCGGGTTAGCTCTACTGTTCGGGATTTGTTCTGTCCGTAGCTGCGCACCTCCAGTTTTACAGTAGAGTTGGCCTGCCCCTTCAGCAACTTACTCACTTCAGAGGTAGTCTTACTGGAAACGTTTACGCCGTCGATCTTAACGATCTCGTCGCCAATCACCAGACCAGCTTTGTGAGCAGGCGAGTTTTCATACGGCATTTGCACCACAATCTTGTTGTTGCGGCTACCGATGAGCGCACCGATGCCACCATACTGCCCGGTGGTCATGGTTCTGAAATCCTCAATATCGTCTTCGGGAATGTAGTTGGTATAAGGGTCGAGCGACTTGAGCATCGCGTCTATACCTGTGCGCACCAGTTTGGATGGCGGCACTTCGTCTACATAGTAGGTATTTACTTCTTTGAAAAGCGTGGCAAAAACGTCGAGGTTTTTGGCAATTTCGAAATAGCGCTCCGACTCTGTCTTAAAGGAGAAGAGGGTCAGCGCAAGGCAGCCAATGAGGAGGCCGGCTATAGACTTCTTATACATAATATTCCGGGTTTAGGGCGGGGTAAGACTATCTAGTCAAACAACGTTCCAAACCGGAAATTAGTTTTTTTTGGATTGTATCAAAGGATTTTTTTTCCTTGCCGATATAAATAATGGCAAGGAGGCTGGGGGCCTGCCCTTGATTTTGGGTAAGAATGTGCTTGTTAAGGCGGTAAGCCTCACGCATCTGACGCTTCAGGCGGTTACGGTCGACGGCACGCTTAAAATGGCGCTTCGATACCGATATAACCAACTGTGTATTGTCGAAAAGAGCATCTTCAGGTGTGTGATAGACAAACCTGAGCGGATACAAATTAAAAGAAGAACCCTTGCTAAACAGCAGCGAGATTAGGCGCTTACTGCACAAGCGTTCTTCTTTCGAAAATGTATAGGAATTCGGTTGCTGAGCTTTATCGTTCATTCACGGGATCCATCCAATAATAGAGCGGCTCCGGACTGAGCAAAGCACAACCGAAAATTAAGCCTTGTGTCTTCTTTCGTCAGAAACAGTCAGTTTCTTTCTGCCTTTAGCTCTTCTGCTAGCTAGCACTCTTCTTCCGTTAGCGGTTTCCATTCTTGATCTGAAACCGTGCTTGTTTCTTCTTTTTCTCTGCGAAGGCTGGAATGTTCTTTTCATCGTCTGCCAATGGTTTTATTATGGCCTGCAAAATTAGGGAAGCTTTTCTAAAATAGCAATCCCACCTCCTATATTATTTCAAAAAATACAGAAAAAGGGGCTTAATGATCATTCTAAACCATTAATAACGCGTAGCTATACCTTAATTTGGAGATCCTGCGAACCCGTATACCTGTGCTAAGCGCAAATTACTTTAATTTTACACCGAACCCCATACCATCTCTTGTTATGATCCGGCACCATATTTCCTACACTAATCCGCTCACGCATTTTCTGGATATCACCATCACCATACCTGATAACAACCACCAGGAGCTATACCTTCAGCTGCCCGCCTGGCGCCCGGGCCGCTACGAGCTGCAGCACTTTGCCCAGAAGCTGCGTGTTGTTACGGCCCATGCAGACGGCGCGGCTATACCTGTGCGCAAGGTCACCAAGGACCGATGGCTGGTTGAGACAAATGGTGCAGCGCAGATCGAGGTACGCTACAGCTTCTATGCCCGGCAAATGGACGGCGGCGGCTCCTGGCTCGACGAGGAGCAGCTATACCTGAACGGCATCAACTGCCTTATGGCGGTGGAAGGCCGTGAGCACGAGCCGCAGCAATTGCAACTGGCTATACCTGCCGACTGGCAAATCGCCTGCGGACTACCCGAGACGGAGCCGCATACCTTGCAGGCTGAGAATTATGACCAGCTGGTGGACAGCCCACTGATTGCCAGCGCCTCCCTCCAAAAAGAGACTTATACCTTGGCTGGTATACCTTTCCACATCTGGATACAGGGTAGCTGTCGGCCGGACTGGAAGCGGATCAAGCAGGACTTCGAGGCATTCACAAAGGAACAGCTGGAGGTGTTCGGCGATTTCCCTGTAGCGGATTACCATTACCTGAACGAAATCCTCCCCTACCGTTTCTATCATGGCGTAGAACATGTCAACTCTACCATCATTACGCTCGGGCCCGGCGAACTGCTGATGACACCTGCCCTGTACAAGGAGTTTCTGGGCGTAAGTTCACATGAGCTCTTCCATACGTGGAACGTGAAGCAAATCCGCCCCAAGGAGATGCTGCCCTATGACTTTACCGGGGAGAATTACTTCCGGACGGGCTATGTGGCAGAAGGCATAACAACCTACTACGGCGACTACATGCTGGTGCGCTCGGGCGTGTTTACGGCAGCGCAATATTTCGACGAACTCAACACCACCCTGCAGCGCTATTTCGCCGACTACAGCCGAAACAACATGTCTGTGGCCGACTCCTCTTTCGACCTCTGGCTGGATGGCTACAAGCCCGGTATACCTGATCGCAAAGTGTCTATCTACATCAAAGGGGCTTTAACGGCCATGCTACTAGACCTGCAGCTGCGTCGTGCTACCTCCAATCAAGCCAGCCTGGACGTGGTGATGCGCCAGCTTTGGGAAGAGTTTGGTAAGCGAGGTATAGGCTACACCGAACAGGATTATGAACAGCTCGTGCTGCGTGTCGGAGGGGAAGAATTCAGGAGCTATTTTGATCGCTACATCAATGGTACCGCTCCTATTGAAGATGCCCTGGACGAAGCACTTCACTACGTGGGCTGTACGCTACAAGCAGAAGAAAACGCCATGATCACCGAGCGGCTTTTCGGGTTTAAAACGGTTACTGACACGCAAATGACCAAAGTAACAGCCATCGCACCAAACTCACCTGCCAGCACGGCATTAAGTGTAGAGGATGAACTGATAGCGGTAAACGGACGGAAAATTGAGCAGAATCTGCAGTCTCTATTGGCTGATACGGACCTCATGCAAGGTATAAAGCTGATGCTTTTCCGAAATAAAAAGCTTCGCCAGCTAAGGCTGGAGCCAAGCCAGCAAACCTACTACAAAAAATATAGTATTGCCAAGCGACCGAACGCGACAGACTCCGAAAAACAGAACTTTAAGCTCTGGTTGAAACAGGAGTTCTAGTTAAAAATCAGCTTGAGGTAGAAAGACGGCTGCTTGAGTCGCTCACGCAGGTCGAGGTCAGTGAACATGCAGGAGATGGTTTCGGCCAGTGCCTGGTTTTTGGAGGCTTTGCTGGCTACCTGGTTAAAAAGCCACGGGTAGTCTAGCAGGCGCTGCATGCGGCGGCTCAGCTTGAGTTCCTTCCAGAGGCGGTTATAAACTGCCTTGTCGTAGCCCTGCATGAAGCCGGAGGAGAAGTTCTTCTCCTGCAGGCACAACTCTGCTTGTGCAGCCGCCCATCGACCGCTGATCATGGCGTTACTGATGCCTTCGCCGGTAAAGGGATCGATCAGGGAAGCGGCATCGCCCACCAGCATGTAGTTATCGCCGGAGATCACCCGCTTCTTAGAACCCAGCGGCAGGCCATAGCCTTTGATATAACCCATCAGTTCGGCACCGGCAAAGCGTTGCTTGAATTCCGGATGGCTTTCGATCATGCGCAGCATTTCCTTTTTCAGGTTCACCTTTTTCTGGCTCACCGTCTCGCTCAGCATACCTACGCCTACATTGGCATAGCCACCCGGCAGCGGGAATATCCAGAAATAGCCCGGCAAAAAATCCTTCAGGAAGTGCAGCTCAATGAAATTGTCTTTGTCCAGCCCTGATACATTTTTGTAATATGCCCGAAGGCCGGCGCAATAGTGGTCCGGCTCCTGCTTTATACCTGCCGTCTGTCGAGCAAAGGAAGAGTGCGCCCCGTTGGCTGCAATCAGCAATCGTGTGCTGAACTGATGCCCGCCGCTTTTATCTGTCAGCGAAAATCCCTGATCCGTTCTTTCAATTTTGGCCATGTCCATACCTTCCAGCAGCGTTATCTCAGGCCGCTGCCTTACTTGTTCGATCAGGAAATTGTCGAAGTCTATCCTCTTGGAGATGTAACCGGAAGGGATATCCTGCGCAGGGTCGTAGTTATGTTTGAAAGGCACGCTCAGTTTGTGCCCGGCTGGCGAGATAAAATGAATGCCCCAGGAGGGTAGTTGCGTCTGTTGTTCGCCCAACATGGCGGGCATGCTGGGATCGATACGCTTCAGTTCGTTCACCACTTTGCCGCTCAGCGCATCGCCGCATACCTTGTCTCTGGGGAATACTGCTTTGTCAAGAAGCACACTGCGGATGCCCTTATTGGCCAGGTGCAGGGCTGCTGTAGCACCGCCCGGCCCGGCGCCCAGTATACAGATGTCGTGTTGCTGCATGCTTTGCTTCTATTGAACGAATCTAAAAATAAACAGCAAACCCGAACCTAGCGCTATACCTGCTCAAAAAAGGACATAAAAAAAGGAAAGCCCTCAGGCCTTCCTCTCCTTTTCCATAGTCTTATTTTGTATTCCTGGCGTGCTTACTTTTTGTAAGAGGTGTTGTTAGCACCATCCGCCAGGTCAGTTTTGGTCGCTTTACTTTTATTTTTTGTCGTAAGGCATGTTATTACCGCCCTTTGCCAGGTTACGGTTCGGGTTCTGCACTTTTGTCTCGCTATCGTTCAACGCATTTCGGTTCGGATTCGTGTCGATGTTACCCATTGGCTTTTTAGGATCTTTGCCTTCCGGGTTATTCTTTTTTAACTCGTCCAGTGTTTTTTTATTTTCGTTTTTTAAGCTCATTTTCGTCAGTTTTAAGGTAATCTATACTTTAGTTTTACCTTTAACACCTCCACTTTGTTACATTTTAGTACAATTTCACCTCATACTACCTATGTGCATAAAGCGAAAAAGGGAAGCCGTAGCCTCCCTTTTTCGTAATATATAAATTTCTTATACTTAGGATAATACTGTATCAAAAGCCACCAGGCTCACAAACTGCTGCACGCGGTTGTCAATTTCCTGCTGACCCAGGTTCTTCAGTCTTTCAGTACCAAATTTCTCAACACAGAACGACGCCATGGCCGAACCGTGGATGATGGCACGCTTCATATTCTCGAAGCTGATGTCGCCTGTGGCGGCGATGTAGCCGATGAAGCCTCCTGCAAAGGTATCGCCTGCTCCGGTTGGGTCGAACACTTCTTCTAGCGGAAGGGCCGGAGCGAAGAATACTTTGTCATCGTGGAACAGCAGGGCACCGTGCTCACCTTTTTTGATGATCAGGAATTTCGGGCCCATCGCCATGATCTTACGGGCAGCTTTTACAAGTGAATACTCACCACTCAGCTGGCGTGCCTCTTCGTCGTTGATCGACAGCACGTCCACCATACCAATCGTCTGCTGAAGTTCCTCCATGGCAATATCCATCCAGAAGTTCATGGTGTCCATCACGATCAGCTTCGGGCGGTTGGTCAGGCGCTCCAGCACCGTGCGCTGCACCTGTGGCGCCAGGTTGCCCAGCATCAGATACTCGCAGTTCTGGTAAGCCTCCGGGATGATCGGATCGAAATCACCCAGTACGTTCAGCTCCGTTACCAGCGTTTCGCGGCTGTTCATGTCGTTGAAGTAGCGGCCAGACCAGAAGAAAGACTTCTCGTTCTCCTTCACCTGCACGCCTTCGGTGCTGATGTTGCGCTGGTGCATCAGACTGATGTGATCCTGATCAAAATCGCCACCCACAACCGACACCACGTTCACGGGCTTTACAAAGTAAGAAGCCGACAGCGAAATGTATGTGGCGGCACCGCCTACGATCTTATCTGTTTTCCCGAAGGGTGTTTCCAGCGCGTCAAACGCCATCGAACCTACTACTACTAAGCTCATATCTTTGAATTGTTGATTGTTAACTTAATTGTTGATTGTTAAATGGTTAAATTGTTGTTTCACTAAATGAATTTATTATCACCCATTTAACCATTCACACATTTAGCAATGCAATATAAATAAAAAAAGCCCCTGAAGGTTTGCTTCAAGGGCTTGGGGTGGAAGATGGGTCTCGAACCCACGACCCCCAGAATCACAATCTGGTGCTCTAACCAACTGAGCTACAACCACCGTGTCTCGTTTGAGAATGCAAATATACGTGCCGTTTTCTTATTTACAATACGCAGAAGGCATTTTTTTGAATAAAATTCGTATCTCCCTGTTTGCTTTAGACTTACAAATCAGCCTCCGTTAGGTATAGCGCTTACTTATTCAGTTTCGTGCCGCACCAGGGCAGTAGTTGA
>NZ_AKIS01000149.1:0-6003 GCF_000277005.1 Pontibacter sp. BAB1700
TCCTTTCGACCTGAGCAAGAACGTCATCCGCCAGATTGAGGACTATACCAAGCGCATCGCTTTGGCCCTGAACACGGTGGGTATCATCAATATTCAGTTTGCGGTAAAGAACGAAGTGGTATACGTGATTGAGGCGAACCCACGTGCGTCGCGTACTATTCCGTTCATCGCGAAAGCCTATCGTGAGCCGTACATCAACTTCGCCACGAAAATTATGTTGGGCGAGAAGAAAGTGAAAGACTTCACGTTCAACCCGCACAAAGAGGGCTATGCCATCAAAGTGCCCGTGTTCTCGCACAGCAAGTTCCCAGAAGTGAACAAGGAGCTCGGCCCTGAGATGAAGTCTACGGGTGAAGCGATTTACTTCATCGATGACTTGCAGGATGATTACTTTGTGAAAGTATACTCGGAGCGTAATCTATACCTGAGTGTGTAGTGCTTGAGGTAATATAGGAAAGCCCTCTTCTGAAAAGGAGAGGGCTTTTTGTTTTTAGGCGGCTACAGGTTGTTGTATGCTTTTCTTCTTGCTATAAAGAGCGGTATATAGGAGCGGAACAAAGAATGTAGCGGAAGCGGTGCCTACCGTTAAGCCACCAATAACCGATAGCACCAAGGGCCGCTGCAAGTCTGCACCAAGCCCTGAGGCGAAGAGGATCGGTAACAGGGCTAAAATGGTGGTAATGGAAGTCATCAGGATTGGCTTTAAAGATTCTTCTCCCGCTTTGGCTACAGCTGACTTTAGTGGCATTTGTTTGCAGAGGCGGTTGATATTGTCAATTTTCAGAATGGCATCATTCACCATTACGCCCAGCATCACCACCATGCCGATCGCTGACATGATGTTAAGTGACTGACCTGCCAGGTATAGAAGAAGTAGACTTCCAGCTATACCTAGTGGCAGCGTGAGCAGCACAATAATAGGTTGCAGCAGCGACTCAAACTGAGCACTTAGTATAAAGTATAGCAGTACCACCGACAGTAAAAGCACATAAAGCAGCTGCTGCAGGTTTTCCTGATCTTCTAAAAATTTACCAGCTACATTTACCTGCAGGCCCTGCTGAAGCGCATCTTCCTTTATGGTGCTAACTATAGGGGCAGCAGGCACGGCATCTGGTAAAAGCAAACTGTGATAGATGCCGTACTTGTCGGCTGTTATGCTCTGGTAGCTAGTGCTGTATTGCAATTCCACTAGTTGGTCCAGCGAGTATTCCTTGCCATTTGCACTGGAAGCAAAAGCGGTTGCGAGTCTCTTAGCCAGTGCCTGTTCGCTTTCCTGCAGCTTTACAGGTATAATTGTGCTGAAATCTTTAAGATCGGTTACTGTGACATTGCCAAAAAGGGAGCGGAGTTGACCTATTACTTCGTTATAGTTGATGTTGTAAGCGGCGAGCCTGTCTTGTCTTATACTGACGTTATAAACTGTCTCCTGCAGGGTGCCCTTGCCAGGTTGCGCTCCCAGGTTATTCTGTTGTGATAACAGACTGGCCTTATTTGTAACTGCCTGTAAGCTTCTAGCAGGTATGGGTTGGCTGCCGCTTGTGCCCCTCCATCTTAACTCGGATAGTGGCCGCTCGTCATTAAAAATTCGATCGAATGCATTAGGTGCATCGGTAGCCTGAACAACGGCTAATGGGTAACGTTCCTTAATTTTTTGCTGCAGAAGCGCAAGGCCCTGCTGCTTTTGCACGGCATCCTTAAACAGGACATAGAGTTGGGCTTCCTGTGTCGTGTTATTGCTCTCTTGCAGCAAAAACTGTTTGGAGCCTATCTCGCCCTCACTTTGCAAGGCAATAGCATTCAGCGATTCTAACAGCGCTGTTGTACGGTTTTTGTTTTCTTGCACCTCCAGCTGCTCATTCCAATTAAGGTTTATAACTGCGTCATGTTTGTCCAGGTATGGCAGGCCCTGCAGCGGAATAAGTCTGTAGAGCAGAAGAGATAGCGGGAGCAGTAAAAGCAGCAGGAACAAGTTCAGCTTGTGGCGACGCATTGCCTGATGGTGCAGGCGCCTGTACAGGGATAGTATGTGCAGGTATAGGCGACTGTCTTCGGCAGGTATAGTGGTGAGGTTCTTAAATAGCAGGCGATACAGCAAAGGGAGCAGCAGAAAAGACACTGCCAGAGAAGTTGCCAATATGGCGGCCACCGCCACAGCCTGATCAAAAAACAGTGCACCAGAAAGGCCATTCAGAAACACAAGTGGTACAAAAACAGCCAGTGTGGTCAGTACAGAGCTGGTGAGCGGGGCCATCATCTCGCGTGTGCCTTCTACACAGCTATCTAGTAGCGGAATGCCAGCTGCTCTTTTCTGCCCGATGCGGTTGGTTACAATGATTGCATTATCAATCAGCATACCCAGGCCGAGGGCAAGACCACTTAGCGAGATGATATTGACAGAAATGCCAAATAGTTGAAATACCAGAAAACTGAGCAGGAGCGATATTGGCAGGCTCAGGCCTACCAGCAAAGGAACCCTTACATTGCCAGAGAAGCAGAAAAGCACAATGAACGCAAAAAAACCGCCCCACAGCAAGCTCCCTTGCAGGTTGCCTATACTCTCCTGCAGCAACAGCGATTGGTCTTGTGTTACCTCAAAGTCTAGTTGGGGGTAATCCTGACGAAATTCATCTGCAATAGCATACAGGGCGGGCATCATCTTTGTCATCTGGGCCTGCGTCTGCTTGTGCACGGCTATCACCACTGCCTCCTGATTATTAAAGATATGATAACCTGTTGGTTGTACTTCACCTTCCTGTACCTTGGCCAGTCTGGAGATGGGAATAATATGCCCTGCTGGTGTAAGTACGGATAGCTGTGCTATGTCAGCTGGTGATTTTAATTTTGCATTGAGCTTAAGGTAATAGTGGTAATGCCCGTCTTTAACCGACAGCGCGCCTAACTCCTGATTATTAGCCTGAATTGCTGCCGTGATGCTGGCGATAGTTAAACCATAAGCACGGAGCGCTTTGTAATCAGGTTCCAGCACCAGAGCCCGTTGCCGCGTGCCGTTCAAATCTACTAGTGATACCCCTTCCAGTTGCTCCAGGCGCTTACGCAGTACTTTCTCCGCCAACTCCGATACCTCTGCCAGGGACTGCTTTTGTCTGGGTACTACTTGGATTCGGGCGACAGGTATGTCCGCTACGTTTAGCTTTATGATCTGGGGCCGCTCCATTTGGCGGGGCAGTGCACTCATCAGGCGGTCCAGCTTCTCGTTGGCCTCCAGATATGCCAGCTGCATGGAAGCACCGTGTGCAAAGTATAGTTTTATGGTGCCAGCCTGCGTTTCGGCAGTGCTCTCGATTTCCTTTAAGTTGGCGAGTGTAAGCATCGCGCTGCGTATGGGGCGCAGCACATTTTGCTCCATCTCTGCTGGGGCGGCATTAGGCAGGTTCGTTTTTATGACGAGCTGCGGCACTTCTGCCTCTGGTAAGAGTGAGAGTGGTAGTTTCCAGAGCGCCAGCACGCTAAACACCAGGAGTGCCAGCAGGGTCATAAGTACCGCGACAGGGCGTTGTAAGAGAAAGCGAAGCATATGCTAGCGGTATTAGAGGGGAGTAACAGTCAATTGCTGCTTTACTTGCACAGGTGTGTCATGTTCCAGTTGCAGGTTGTTTGCGACAATTACCTGGTCCCCTGTTTTTAAGCCTTCCAGCACCTCTACTTCCTGCTCGTTTTCGAGACCAGTGGTAACATAACGCCAGACAGCCATCCCTTCATGCGCAACAAATACTACCTTTTTACCACTGCGTAAGACGACAGCATCTTTTGGTACCACTATGGCTTTTTGTACAGGTACACGAATGGATGCCACTGTGTTCATGCCAGGAAGCAAGCCCTGAGGTTGCTGTACCAAAAGCTTCACCTGCACCATACCCTCGGCACTTACACTTGGGTTAATTTCATGTACAGAGGCTATGTATTGTTTGCCGCCGTTGGCAAGTGTATGAATATGGGCTTTTTGATTTAGCTGTAGCCGTAACGCTTCACTTTCGAGCACCTCAGCTGTGAGCAGCAGTTGATTGGCTGAGTAGAGCATGCAAATGGGATCTGTTGCACTTACTATGTTGCTTGCCTTTATGTTCAAGTCTGCTATTCTGCCTGAAAATGGTGCCCTCAACTCGGTGTGTGCCAGCGCTAGGGCTGCTTCTTGTTGCTGTAGCTGTGCCTCGCGCAAACCACTGCGTATAATAAGTCGCTCGCTCTGGCCCTGGTCTATCGATTCGGGCTGGCCGAAGCTGCCGCCGTAGTCCACTAGCAGGGCATTATAGGCTTCCTGCTTCAGGGCCGTTGAAGACTGTGCTTTTTTCAGCACCAGTTGCAGCGCATCTTTCTCTAGAGATGCAATAAGCTGACCCTGCCTTACATATTGACCATTCTTGACGTGCAGCTGCTGTAGGTATCCTCCTTGCCTGAATTGAAGCACACTCTGGTGCAGTGGCTCAATTTTACCATTGGCTTGCAGGTGGTACTCAAAAGTTTTTAGCGTTGCCGTCAGCACCTGTACTTCAGTCGGTGCTGCTGTGGCCTCCGCCGCAGTAGAAGCAGTGTCAGGTAATGCGGCAGTTTGATCGGACGCAGGTGCAGACGTACAGGCTGCACAAAATAACAATCCGCTCCAGGCTATAAGGCTTCTTCTCGTTAGCAACATCTTCATAAAGCTGGTAGTTTCTGCAATGGAACATTCGCATAACGCTGATCAAGGCTTCAGCAGCTGCGAGATTTGGGAATTTGGAATGTCTTAACAGTAATTATGTAGGTTTGACAGCAGATCTAATACATTGAGTACTACTCCTACTCAAACTTCAGTATGGCGAATGATAGCTGGTTTTGGCCCACACCATTATCTATAAGTCGGAAGTAGACACCCTCACGTCCAATAAGATAGTTTGAATCGTAGTTGCTGTCCTCGATTGGTATCTCAGCTAGAATCTTAAAATTCTCGTCCATCACAGTAAAGTACCTATTGTTTCTAACGTTCTGCAAGCCCTCGCCTTCTGTTTGACCCTTTTGCATACGGTAGTAGTGCTTGCGATAAGGGTCATAAGTAATGCGGAAGAACTGGCTGCTGTGAAAGGTGTGTTTTGTCTGCCTTCTGATATCTTCGTAATCGGCCAGCGTGGTAGGAGAGGTTTGGTTAGGAACGAAACGGCTGTCAGCGTGGTAATTTTGCTGCTCTCCAGTTTCTAAATCATAAGTATAGATGGCAGAAGAGATAGGATAATTGTAAACAAGTTTGTGACCTACAAGCGTGTAGCCTGGCTTGTCCAATTCGCCATAAAATTCCGTTCTATACTCTTCGGGAAACTTAACAGGTATAGGTTCTATGTTTCTACGAGGTAAGTTAACTAAGGCAAAAGCATTGTCATCATAAAACTCAGCCTGGGTGCGTTTGCCGCCTCTATACATGGGCACTATAAGTGAATTGCCCCCCTTGGCTAATATTAGGTCATTGCCTTTGCCATATTGCGTAACAATGCCATCAGGTAAGTTTATTCTGTACTTATCTAAATCGAGGCCAGAGAAGCTGACTTGGCTGTGGCGGCTCAGGGCATTGTAGTGTTGCAGGCGGTGCCCTTGCTTATCAACCACATACATAAAATAATTGCCATTAATAATGATGGAATCTGACACCATGGCAAACGGCCCCATATTCGATACCTTGTCTGGGCCATCTTTTGCGAGTGCTATGCTGCTGTTTTGCCCCTTCCCATCAAGGCTGATGAAGTCGATGGAGTGATCTAAGTGATTAAAGCCAGCAAACATCTCCTTGCCGTCTTCATTATAAATAGCGCAATCAAGTGGGTAATAGCTTAGGTAGTTGCCGCTGATAGAGATGTGCTTTTCTGTAAAAGTATAGGCAATGCTGTTTTCCTCCTCTGATTTGCAGGCAATCATACCTATGCTTAGGAGCATGCATATTAAGAGCTGTAACAGTGTTTTCATATGGTAGAATAGATTGTTATTATGCTTAACTTTTTATTAGAATCGAATAATGTAATA
>NZ_AKIS01000150.1:0-3575 GCF_000277005.1 Pontibacter sp. BAB1700
CCTGCGTGSCTCTCCACCCCCTACCGCCTCAACTATCTGTCAGGCACCTACATCGAGTCGATTGATATTATTAAAGGTATGGGCTCGGTGCTGAACGGCTATGAATCGATTTCGGGGCAGGTGAATGTGAAACTGAAGGATCCGGAGAAAAGTGAGCGGCTATACCTGAACCTGTATGGCAACAGCCTCGCCAAGTTCGACGCCAACCTGAACGTGTCGGCGCAGGTAAGCCCGAAGTGGAGCACCATCCTGATGTTGCACTCGGACCACCTGGGCAACCGCGTGGACCGCAACAAGGACGGCTTTATGGACCTGGCGCTGGGTACGCACCACAATGTATATAATAAGTGGAAGTATACCCACGGTGACTGGGTGTCTGAATTCGGTATCAATGCGCTGCGCGAAACCAAGCTGGGCGGACAGATGGACTATGTAAAAGGTGAACCAGTGGGGCCTAACCAGCGCTATGGCACCGAATCGGAGACGGACCGCTTGTCTTTCTACAACAAGACTTCCTATACCTTCCCGGGCCGGCCATACCAGAGTCTGGGCTTTATCTCCTCAGGCGTGCACCACAAGTTCAATTCGCTCTATGGCCGCCGGGCTTACAATGGCGAACAGAACACCGGTGATTTACGCTTTATTTTCCAGTCCATCATCGGGCATACGGGCCATACCTATAAAGTGGGCGCCAGCTTCCTCTACGACGACTATACCGAGCGACTGGAGCAAACCAGACTGGCACGCACCGAGCGAGTACCGGGCATTTTCGCGGAGTACATCTTTAACAATGCCGAGAACCTGACCATCGTGGCCGGTGCCCGCACCGACTTCCACAACCTCTATGGGACAGTGTTCACCCCACGCCTGAACGTGAAGTATGACCTCACCCAAAACACCATTTTCAGGGTGGCGGCAGGCAGAGGCTTCCGGGTAGCCAATCCAATTGCGGAGAACACGGCGGCTTTGGTGAGTAACCGCGCCTTTACGTTCCGGGAAACGCTGGAGCCGGAAAAGGCTTGGAACCTGGGCGGCTCTTTCACGCAATACTTTGAGCTGGGCGGTCGTCCGGGCGCTTTTATCACCGACTACTACTATACCACGTTCCAGAACCAGGTGGTGGCCGACATGTTTAGTAGCGCCAACCAGGTGGAGTTTTACAACTTGCAGGGCCGCTCTTTCTCGCGCAGCTTCCAGGCGGAACTGCAGTACGAGGTACTAAAGGGCTTTGATGTGAAGACGGCCTACAAATACTTCGACGTGCAGACCACCTACAACGGCACGCTGCAACAGCGACCGATGATTCCGCAGCACCGCTTCTTTGTGAACCTCGGCTTTTCCACGCCATTCGACAAGTGGCGCGCCGACCTGACCACGCAGTACTTTGGACAAATGCCGCTGGCTTACATGGAAGGCCATAGTGGTGCAGCCAACGTACGGAAATCAGACGCTTTCTATACCCTGAACGGACAGGTGTCGCGGGCTTTCAAACGCTGGGAAATTTACGTAGGCGGTGAAAACCTGTTGAACTTCCGTCAGCCGGAGGCGATCAGAGGAGCAGACAATCCTTTCGGCCCTAACTTCGACGCGAGCATGGTATGGGGACCGATTACCGGACGGGTTATCTATGCAGGTATGCGTTTCAAGATCGAATAGCGGCACATCATTTGCACAGCTCCAGCAGCCCTAATAGAAACTAAATCATTATCATATATCTAACATTCACCAACAATAATTCACATTATGAAAATCTTCAGAAACCTCGGATTAGCACTCGTTATGTTCTTCGCTACGTTGAGCGCACAGGCTCAGAACGGCAACGAGAAAACAGTTCAAATCAAAACTTCAGCTGTGTGCGGCATGTGTAAGAAGAGCATTGAAAAAACAATGGCTTACGAGAAGGGCGTTAAGAAATCGAACCTGGACGTGGATTCAAAGATGCTGACTGTAACCTACGACCCGAAGAAGACCAACGAGGACAAAATCCGTAAGGCAGTGAACGACACAGGTTACGACGCCGACGACAAGCCAGCTACGCCACGTGCTTATAACAAGCTGGACGATTGCTGCCGCAAGGAAGCTGGCGCGCACTAAATTCGTCCATACCTTACAAAGCAAAAGGGTAGCTAACACAAAGTCGGCTACCCTTTTGCTTTATACAGCTGCCACCACGGCAGGTACGGTTTGTCGTGGTGCTCGTAATGGTAGCCGAAAAAGTAGCAACTCACAAAGGCCCACAGGTGGTTCTTGGCCTGCGTACCGGATTTGTGCCTGTTATCTGGCGCATGCTCACCCCGGTGCGGCAGGTAGGTACCGAAGTAAAACAGCTGAAAAGTCGCTAGAATAGCTGGCACCATCCAGAACATAATCACATTCTCGAGCGGAAAAAAAAGCTGCAGCACATTATAGGTAATAGCCATCAGCACGATTTGCCACCACGTGATGTAGTTTTTCAGAAAGCTGTAGTACCAAGGCCAGAAAGAGCCGTGGTGGTAGTCGGGGTCTTCATCCGTCGCCACGTGCTTGTGGTGCTGGTGGTGTTTAGGCAGGAGCCTCGGGTACCAATTGTAGGCAAAAAGAAAGGCCGTGACGGTTCCGGTGAAACGATTCAACTTGGGGCGGCCGGGAGCGGCAACGCCGTGCATGGCATCGTGGGCGGTGATAAACAACCCCGTATATAGGTGCGTCTGCAGCAGCATGAACAAGTATGGCAAAGGCGATGCAAAGTCAACCGGAAAGCGCAACAGGTATGCGAGCAGCACAAACCAGCACGCCACGATGATGGCGGCAATGGCTATCCCTCTGTTGTCTCTATTGATTTTTTTTGCCATTTGATTCTTTGACGGCTGCACCCTGGCTATACCTACATTGAGTGTTTAGCTTCGGGTATATCTGCCTAAATTTAAGCTTTGGCTATACCTATTTTTCCGCAGCCCCACCCCATACCTGACTATACCGCTTCCTTCAGCAAGGTATCACGCACCTCCTCCATCAGCCACATGGGTGTAGAAGTTGCCCCGCATATACCCACTTTGTCTCCGTCGGCAAACCACTCGGGTTGTATTTCTTCTACCTTCGAAACAAAATATGTAGCCGGATTCGTGTCTTTGCATACCTGATAGAGCACTTTGCCGTTGCTCGACTTGGTGCCCGACACGAAGATAATCTTATCAAACTGGGCGGCAAACTTTCGCAGGTCTTTGTCGCGGTTCGATACCTGGCGGCAGATGGTGTCGTTGGCGTCCACTTCGTAGCCTTTTTGCTCCAGTGTGTCTTTTATGTTGTAGAAGCTGTTGGTGCTTTTGGTGGTCTGGCTGTAGAGCGTAATTTTAGGCGGCAACTCATGTTGCATGAGTTCGTCCAGATTCTCAAATACCACCGCCTTGTTACTCGTCTGCCCCAAAAGGCCCATCACCTCAGCATGCCCATGCTTGCCATAGATGAAGATCCGCTCGTCTTTGTCGTAAGACGTTTTAATTCGGTTCTGCAACTTAAGCACCACGGGACAGGAGGCATCGATCAGGGTCAGGTTGTTCTGCAGGGCCACATGATAAGTCGCAGGGGGTTCACCGTGG
>NZ_AKIS01000151.1:0-11328 GCF_000277005.1 Pontibacter sp. BAB1700
CAGGGCCGGCATTTTGCTGCTGGTCGCGTAGGCCGCCTCCAGTAGCCGGGCCATCACAGTCACCACCCCCATCGGCAGGTGAAAGCGAATGGCCTTCCTGCCCAAAATGCGCTTGGTAATAGTAGCCAGGGCGTAACGGTCGTAGCTGTTGCCGTCGGACACATTGTAGCAGGCATGGTGTATTTCTGCGCCCAATGCCTGAATCACCGCCCTTGCCAGGTCTTTCACGTACACAAAGCTCAGCCACTGCGGCTTGTTGCTGATGTAAGGCTCCAGCCCCAGATTCAGGGTCTTGAGAACGATGAAAATATCTTTCTCCCGTGGACCATACACCGCCGTCGGGCGCAGCACGACCAGCGGCAGATCCTGTAGCTCCGCCAGGTACTGCTCGGCCAGGCGCTTGCTTTTGCCGTAGGCTGTTACCGGTTGCGCCTTGCTCTGCTCATGTATTGGCGTTGTGTCGCTGTACATTACCGGCCCTAGCGCCGCCAGGCTGCTGATGAAGACAAACTTCTTCAGCGGTATATCGGCCTCCAAAGCTGCCAAAGCCAGCTTTTGGGTATAGTCCGCGTTTACGCTATTGTATTCCTGCTCGCTTTTGGCCTTGGTGATGCCCGCCGCATGGATGATGTAATGATACTGCTTCTCCTCCAGCTCCTTTACCAGTGCTGCGGAGTCGTTGAATTTAAGGGAGGTGTAGTGGATATCAAAAGCCTGCAGGTGCGCTACCTCGCTGGAAGGCCGTACAGCGGCGTATACCTCCAGCCCTGCCTGTACGGCAGCCTCCACCAGGTGGTGCCCCACAAAGCCGCTTGCTCCCGTTATCAGTACCCGTTCCTTCATATCGCCTTCTCGTAGATCCTGTATTTTTTATAAGGCGTAGCACCCATTTTCAGCAGCCCCTGGTTCATCAGCACGTTATTCTCCAGTATCCAGGAGGCTTCAGCTGAATGCATCTTCTTTTCCCGGTGCTTCTGCATGGCAGCGCCGTAGAAACAGGCTTCTATCCCCATTTTCCGATACCCTTCCACCACGCCCAGCGCGATGATCCGCACGGCCGTTATCTTTTTGCGCAACAGCAGCAACTTAAAAATACCAGTTGGCAGCAAACGTCCTCTTTTGATCTTTTTGAGGATCTGGTTGATGTCAGGTATAGCCAGCGAAAAGCCTATCACTTTCCCGTTATGCTCGGCAATCAGACAGAAATCCGGGTCCACGATCAGTTTCAGGTCTTTGGCCATGTAGTCAAACTCCTTCGGTGTCATCGGCACAAAGCCCAGGTTCTTGTCCCAGGCTGAGTTGTAGATCTCCCGTAGGCTCTCTGCTTCCTGCTTATAGTTTTTCAGGTTGATCGGGCGGATGATAATGCCTTTCTGTGCCAAACGCTCACGAAGAGCTGTTGCCATGCGGGCAGCTTTGTCGTTGTAGCCTTCTGACAGGAACTGGTAAGCCAGTAAATCCACCTTCTTCCGGAAGCCCAGCTTTTCCAGCAGCTGTATGTAATAGCTGTAGTTATAGGGCATCATGGCCACCGGCGAGCTTTCAAAACCCTCCACCAGCAAACCACAGGTTTCATTTGTTGAGAAGTTCACCGGACCGATCATGGTGGTCACCTGCTTTGCCAGCAGCCATTGCTGTGCCTTCTGGATGAGCATACTGGCTACTTCCCCATCATTCACGCAGTCGAAAAATCCGAAAAAACCGTCCCGGCTATTGTTGAAAGCGTTGTGATTGTTATTGAGTATAGCCGCAATGCGCCCTACGAGCTTGTCACCGTCGTAGGCCAGGTATAGCTGTACTTCGGAGTGGTCATGAAACGGGTGTTTGCCTGGCGTCAACAGGTCCTTTTGCGCCATATAAAGCTCCGGCACGTAGTGCGGATCGTCTTTATACAGGGCATGCGGAAAGTCAATGAAGGCTTTCAACTGCTGCTTGGTATCAACAGGCAGTACTCTCTTCATAAGATGTATTTCGGGAGTTGATGCCGAGCAATTTAAATGCATCAGCAATTTTAGTAACCGCCTCTTCGATCTGGTCAAAGGTATGCGTAGCCATAATGGAGAGACGCAGCAGGGTAGAATCAGCAGGAACTGCCGGCGCTACCACTGGGTTCACAAAAATACCGTTGTCCTGCAGCAATTTCGTCACCATAAAGGTCTGGTAGTTGTCCCGCACATAGACCGGAATGATCGGCGTTTCCGTCGGGCCCAGTTCCAGGCCAGCGGCCGTCAGGAGTTCTATCGCATAGTTGGTGTTACGCCAAAGCTGCTCACGGCGCTCCGGTTCCGACTGAATGATGTCCAGGGCGGCGAGGGTACTGGCCACGGAGGCTGGCGACATGCTCGCACTGAAAATGAGCGAGCGCGCATGGTGCTTCAGGTACTGGATGGTATCGAAATCGCTTGCAATGAAACCACCCAGCGAGGCAAGTGACTTGCTGAAGGTGCCCATGATCAGGTCCACCTGGTCGGTAAGTCCGAAGTGCGAGGCCGTGCCGGCCCCCTGCTCCCCGATCACACCCAGTCCGTGGGCATCGTCTACCATAATGCTGCCGCCGTAGCGCTCAGCCAGGGCCACCAGCTCCGGCAGTTTCACGATATCACCTTCCATGCTGAAAACCCCGTCCACCACGATCAGCTTGATAGCATCTGCAGGCAGGCGGCTTAACTTGCTCTCGAGGTCAAGCATGTCGTTGTGCCTGTACTTGATCACCCTGGAGAATGAAAGTCTGCTTCCGTCGATGATGGAGGCATGGTTGTACTCATCGAGTATAATGTAGTCGTTGCGGCCGGTGAGGCTGGATATCACGCCCAGGTTTACCTGGAAGCCGGTGCTGAACACCAGGCGGCGTCCTTGCCCACATATTCTGCCAGTCTGCGCTCCAACTCCTGATGTATGTCCAGCGTGCCATTCAGAAAACGGGAACCTGCACAGCCACTACCATACTGCTCAATTGCCCTAATGGCCGCTTCCTTTACCTTCGGATGGTTTGTAAGTCCCAAATAAGCGTTCGACCCAAACATCAGCACCTTCTGACCGTTTATGATCACTTCCGTATCCTGAGCAGACTCTATTGATCTGAAATAAGGATAGGCCCCCTGCGCCATCGCTCTTTCAGCTGCATGGTGCGCAGCACTCTTCTCACGGGCGAGGATTTTCTCACGAAGTATATTGCCCATCTACAACACGTTAATTGTTATCTGTATTTATTTAACTGGCATGAACTCCAGCACGTTTTCAGCCGGTTTAAAACTGCGCGTTGACATTCACACAGTTCTCTTGGTTCATAAACTATAGAACTACTTATCCCTACTAATACTACTATTTATTATCAATAATTCCTTAAATTTTATGGATTATTTTTGGAAAGCACTTTGGTCAGACCGAAAATTTACGTTTTCAATCCGCGCATTAAAATATTATTGATGATGTCCATCCTGCCTTCCAGCGCTGCAAAGTTATTTTCGACCAGCAAGCCTACCTCAAGTCCGCGAAAAGCGCAAACCATAGCGAATGCGATGGCATCTATATCATCTGCCGCATACTGGGCAAACTCTTTCCGTTCGAGGCCAAACCGGAGGATATTCCGAACCAAGCTGATTTCTCTCAGTTCATATCGTCTGTGCAGATCCCTCAGGCGCGGAATGTTGGCTTCTATGTCCCCTTTTATTACAGTGTACAGGTTCGCTTTCTTTTTGAGGATGTTGAACCGGGTAAGACAAAGGGTTCTCAGTTTGTCTTCAGCTGTCTGTGCTTTGTTCACCTCCTCCTGCAGCGTCCGGAAAACCTCGTCCATCTCGCGTGTGAGGACCGCATCAAAGATATCGTCTTTACTTTTATAGTAATAATAAAGTGTACTCTTTCCTTTTCCGGCGGCTTTGGCTATGTCCTCCATGGTGGTCTTGGCCCAGCCAAAGTGCCTGAACAGTTTTTGGGCTTCGTCCAGAATCTCCTTTCTTACAAGCTCATCCTTCTCGTTCATACACGTTAGACCAAAATCGTTTTTCGGTCCAAAGGTAAAAGAAAGTTAAACATTAATCTACTTTTCCAGACCATTTTTTTTACGGGTATCACCGAACGATATCTCTATACCTACCCCCCGAAAACAAATGACCGCTCCAGGTATACCTGGAGCGGTCTAGTCAAACTAAACCTACTATATGCAGGCCACAAAGCCCATCTTCAGGGCCTGTGCAGCATATAGTATCGCTTCAGCCGGACAAGTTCTTTGTCTGGCCTATTTTCATCCCCGGTTCTGCAGCAGTGCTACCTGCTCCCGGATCAGTGTGTGTGCAACTTTTTGGGGATCTGGGTGCTGGGCCCCTCATACCTGATAAAGATATGGATCCAAAGGGATCGGGACAGTCGGAAGATGATCGGCAGCAAACCCACTACGGTTATTCCGACCAGGGCCATCATCATGGGGATGGTTACCTCCACTCCTGCCTGGTACATCACAAAAAGAAACACCAGAAAAACAGCCACATTGAATGCGAAGCTCACATACATGGCCCCATAGTAATAGCCCGGCTCCGGCTCAAAAACCTGACCGCAGCAGGGGCAGTTCGCGTGCATGTCTGCGAACCTGGGGCTATACAAGGTTCCTTCCGGAAACATGTTCCCCTCCCGGCAGCGCGGGCATTTTGCGGTAGCGACACTGTATAAAAATGACTTTTTCTCGCTCATGACGTTCTGTATCCTAATGACTAAGCAAATTTAGCTCTTTAGTATGCTGTTGAATCGGCACAAAAACGACGAAATGCTGTACTTTTAGGCTGCGCACTCAGCGCTCAAATCAAGTGATTCATCCGAGGGCATAGAACGAAAACTGCCATGGCAAAAGAACATCTTCCCATTTACCAGATACAGGATTTTGAAGCCCGGTCCCGCAAAGACAGGTACTTCTACATCAGCTCTTTTTCTGCCCACCTGCAGGAGCACCTGTTCATCCGCAAACCTCACAAACACGACTTTTACATTATCCTGTTTGTCACGCAGGGCCAGGGTACGCATACCATCGACTTCAAGACCTATGACGTACAACCCGGCAACGTATTCTTTCTGACGCCCGGGCAGGTGCACAGTTGGGAGCTCTCGAGTGATGCCGATGGCCTGATCATTTTCTTTTCGCAGGAGTTTTATGCAAAGGAGTATCCGCACAGGATGCCGTTCGAATTTCCGTTTTTCAATGCCTTGCTCTACAACCCGGTGCTCCGGATCAGCCAGGCTCATGAAAATACCCTGATGCCCATCCTGCAACTGCTGCAGCAGGAATACAGGCAGAACGGATTGATGCGAGATGTGGCCCTTAGCAGGTACCTGGACATACTGCTGATCGAGCTAACCCGTATTTTCAAACCGGGTGAGGCTGTGAAAGGGACTTTTGCAAAAGATCTTGCCCTGCTGCAGCAGCTGGAGCGACTCATCGACCTGCACTACAAAGAGCAACAACCTGTGTCTTTTTATGCAGAACGCCTGCATGTGACGCCCAAACACCTGAACGACGTCTGCCGCAATGCCCTGAACAAAACCACCAAGGAGCTGATACAGGACAGAACATTGCTGGAGGCGCAGCGCCTCCTGGTACATGCTGACCTCACGAGTTCTCAAATCGCTGCGGAACTCGGTTACTTTGACAATACCTATTTCTTCCGCTTTTTCAAAAAACACATAGGCTGCACCCCCGAGCAATTCAGGGCTTCGAATAAGTAAGGGCTATACCTTAAGACAGCGCCTGCGGCGAGGGGCCACCGGCAGGTTTGGAACGATCGGCAGGAAGCGGAACATACTCCAGGTTGTCAGTGGGTGGCAGCAGGATGCGTCCTTCTTTCCAGTCTGCTTTCGCCTGTTCTATCCGCTCCTTGCGCGAGGACACAAAATTCCACCAGATGTAGCGTTCACCCACTGGCTCTCCGCCAAGCAGCATCAAAGTAGTTGGTTCTTTTGCCACGATCATAGGGTCTGCCCCTTTGTTAAAGACCAGCATCTGCCCTACGGTATAGGTTCTGTGGGAGACTTCTATACTGCCTTTGGCCACATAAACACCCCGTTCTGAGTGCTCTTTTGGCAAACCAAAACGGGCGCCTTTTTCCAGCACGACATGCAGGTAAAACAGGGGGGAATGGATTTTCACGCCGTTGCGCAGCCCGTAAGCGTCGCCGGCAATCAGGCGCATCCATACGCCGGTTTCTGTAAAAACGGGAAGTTGTTCGGGTTTATAGTTCTCAAACGAAGGGGCGGACTCTTCATCCTTCTCAGGCAGCGCTACCCAGGTCTGAATCATTTCGAGCTCGCCCCCGGCCAGGGTAGCAGGGTCTTCGAAGCGTTCGGAGTGCGCAATGCCGCTACCTGCTGTCATCCAGTTTACCTCTCCCGGCCTGATGATCTGCTCCACGCCCAGGCTGTCGCGGTGGGTCACCTGTCCGCCAAACAGGTAGCTGACCGTGGAAAGGCCTATGTGCGGATGTGGCAGCACATCCATGTCGTGGCTGATGGGCGGCTGCAGGTCTACAGGACCGGCATGGTCCATGAAGATAAAGGGGCCTACCATGCGGCGGAGCCGAAACGGCAGAATACGCCGCACGTCCATTCCGGGAGCGAGCGAGGCTTTGCGTGCTTCAATGACAAGATCCAGCATTCGTGTACATTTAATATAATCCTATACCTGGCATGAAACGCTTCCCTCTGCGCGATGGCCATGCCCGGGCCGCGCCCATACCTACTTACTGAAGTATACGCTGAAAGTTATGCTACGCCCAGTCCCTTTTTACTTCTATCCTGCCTTCATCTGGAAGGTAAATGACATTACAGGTATGGTCATCATTTCTTTGCCTGATGGAAGCGAACTATAAATCTGGAACCCACTGCTTCCTCACTTTCCACTGAAATACTGTCGCCGGAGTTGTCGAGAATACGCTTCACCAGGTATAGTCCTATACCTGAACCCTCCACATGGTCATGTGCACGCTTAAACAAAGAGAAAATCTTACCGATCTGACTCGGGGCCAGGCCCAGGCCGTTATCCTGTACCGAGAGTTCGTACACCCCACTTTCAGTTATGGTTGTGCTGATTTTGACGATCGGACTTCGATCAGGGTTCGAATACTTGATGGCATTGGAGACCAGGTTGAACAGAATGCTCCGCAGGTTTTTGCGGGAGTAGCGCAGGGTCTCAAAGGCCATGTCCTTGCACTGTACAACTGCCCCGGTGTGTTCGATGTAAGGCTGCAGGCTGATCTTGATGTCTTCCAGCATGTCCCGAATCTGCACGTCTTCCGGTGCCTCGTGCTCGTGCTTCAGTTTCGTCACATCAGACAAGTCTGCGATCACGTTTTTAAGCGTGCCGAGTGCGCCATTCATGTGTTTTAACAGCACCTCGTGTTTCTGTAAGTCATCCTCCAGGTCTTCCTCCAGCGCCTGCAGCAGGCCTCGAGGTTGGTGATCGGCGCTTTCAGGTCATGGGAGGCCGCGTACACAAAATTATCAAGCTCGTTGTTGATCTTGATCAGCTCACTATTCTTGTGCATCAGCTCCTCGTTGCGGCGGCGTTCTGTCAGGTCCCGGGTTACTTTGGAGTAACCCAGCAGCCGCTTTTTGCCGTTGTAAATGGGGGTTATCACCACATTTGCCCAAAAAGCAGTACCGTCCTTGCGAATGCGCCAGCCCTCGTCTTCAAAGCGACCCACCTCCTGCGCCTTCCTGAGTTCATACTGCGGAAAGCCTTTTGAGATAGATTCCCGATCGTAGAAAGCAGAAAAATGACGGCCGATGATCTCTCCTGATTTGTAGCCCTTGATACGTTCGGCCCCTTCGTTCCAGCTCATCACGATCCCTTCTGGATTCAGCATCAGAATGGCGTAGTCCTTTACACCATCGATCAGCAGGCGGCTTTTTTCTTCACTCTCCCGCAGCTCTTCATTCACACGGAAAAGCTGTTGCTCCATCTGAAGCTTTTCAGTCAGGTCGCGGGTTATTTTCGAAAAGCCGATCAGGTCGTTCTTTTCATTGAAAATGGCAGTGATCACCGTGTTTGCCCAGAAGACAGAACCGTCCTTCCTATAGCGCCAGCCTGTGTCCTCAAATCTGCCGTGCTCTTTTGCCTGCCTGAGTTCATAATCCGGAAACCCTCCTCTACCTGCTCCTGGCTGTAGAACCTGGAAAAATACTTTCCGATGATCTCGTGCGCTTCATAGCCATTCATGCGGCGGGCACCATGATTCCAGGTAGCCACATTGCCCCCCGGGTCCAGCATGAAGATGGCATAGTCTGTCACCCCCTCTATGAGCAGACGGAAGCGTTCTTCGCTCTCCTTCAACTCCTCAAAGGCACGGTACAGATCATCCTCGGCCTTTTTGCGCTCCGACAGGTCTCGGGTGACCTTAGAGAAGGCAATCAGCTGCTGGTCTTTGTTATACACGGGTGTGATGACCACATTCGCCCAGAAGACGGAGCCGTCCTTTTTCACGCGCCAGCCTTCCTCTGTGTACTTGCCCTCCAGGATGGCTTTGCTCAGTTCCGCTGCCGGGTGATTTTCGGCAACATCCTTTTTCGTGTAAAAGATCGAAAAATGCTTTCCGATGATCTCTTCAGCATCATAGCCTTTTATCTGCTTCGCCCCGGTATTCCAAGTGCTGATGTAGCCCTCCGGGTTGAGCAGAAAAATGGCATAGTCTGTTATGCTGTCGATCAGAATCCGGTACTGCTCCTCACCGCCGGTGTCTATACCTGCTGCGGAGGCAGTAACTGGTTTTAAGTTCATGTCCATTAAAAAAGCTGCTTAGGTAAGGTGAGTAGGTATGAGAGTCTTCAGCTTTTTAGGTTAAAATTGCTGGTATTTAGGCAATATATGGAAAAAAATTAACTAGGTATGGCGAAAAGCCAGGCTATACCTCCTGCGGCTGCAGGTTACTGTTTACCTCATCAGGCATGGCGGGCTGGTCAAGACGCCTGATGACACGGGCCGGATTACCCACTGCTACGCAGTTATCAGGTATGTCTTTTACTACGACAGATCCCGCACCAATGCGCACGTTGTTCCCTATGCGCACCTCCCCGATGATGCACACGTTGGCACCTAGTTCCACGTTGTTACCGATAATAGGAGAACCGGTATAACTGCCGTCTTCACGACGTATGTTACCCAGGGTAGTGGAGTGGCGGAAAAAGCAGTTTTCACCGATCACGGAGCAGCCGTTCACCACCAGGGCCTGTCCGTGGCCCAGGAAAAAATTCTTGCCCACGGTAGTCCAGTGAGGCAGTTCTATACCCAATACCCATTCGACAAAGAACTTGTAGAAGGCCAGGTATGGCAACCAGATAATGCGAAAAAAGGTGTTGATAGAAGCAGGTCGGGCCAGGCGGAATAGCACCATCACGAGGCGCCCTTTCAGATTTCCTTTGTTGACATTCCAGTCCTGGAACACGTAAGACAAAAACATAGGCGAGTATTAATTTATATTCCGCATACGCTATGTTGCAGCCTGGCGTTGCAACATTCAAACCAAGCTTATCCACTACTCCGGTTTTATCCGGATAGCCCCATACAGCACAGGGCTGAAAAAACGCAGATTTTCAAGAACACAGGCCATGCTGAAAATTTTCAGGATCAATCTCGGACTCCTCTGCCATGGCAGCCAGCAGCATGTCTAAGGTATAGGTGAACGTGGCGTCGAACTCTTCTTCGGTCATTTTATTTATCTCAGGGGTATGTCCTGCTGTATAACCACAATACTAGCCATTTAATTTCAAAGCTGCCCTGTCACCCAAAACCCGACGTTGCCGTTTTTTCCCCGGAAAACTAAAACCAAAAGAGGTGTAAAACTTAGTGAAAGCCTGGTGTCTGAAGCAGCTATTCCCTAACTGCAAGTCCAGATGTGCGTACCTTATTAAGGTACAATCTATTTTTCCGACAAAACAACTGATGAACTATGAAGATCAAACTAAAACCATTGAAGGACCAGGTAATCGTGATTACAGGGGCATCGAGCGGTATCGGGCTTTGCACGGCCTTTGCCGCAGCCGAAAAAGGAGCGCGCCTGGTGCTGGCGGCCCGCAACGAGCAGGCGCTATATGATATAGCACAGGAAATAAATGACAAAGGCGGCGAAGCCATTGCCATCGGGGCTGACGTGGCTCGTCAGCAGGATGTGCAGCGTATCGCCGATATGGCCATGTCACATTTTGGCGGCTTTGATACCTGGGTGAACAATGCCGGCGTTTCCGTTTACGGCCGCCTGCTGGAGGTGAGTGACGAAGACAACCGCCGCCTCTTCGACACCAACTTCTGGGGAGTAGTGTATGGCTCACAGATGGCCGCTATGCACCTGCGCAACCGGGGTGGGGCGATCATCAACATTGGCAGCGTGCTGTCCGACATGGGTATCCCGATGCAGGGCATGTACAGCGCCACAAAGCATGCTGTGAAGGGCTTTACAGACTCCCTGCGCATAGAACTGGAAGAGGATGAAGCACCTGTATCGGTTACGCTGATCAAACCTTCGGGCATAAACACCCCCTACCCTGACCATGCCAAGAACTACACAGACCATAAACTGACCCTGCCGCCACCGGTATATGAGCCGGAAGAAGTGGCCAATGCCATCCTCTATGCTGCCACTCACCAGAAGCGCGACCTGATGGTAGGCGGAGGCGGCAAGCTTATGAGCCTTACGAATAAGATCGCCCCGGGCCTGATGGATACTTCCAGTGAACTCCTCATGACGGACATGCAGCTTCTGGACGAACCGGCACAGCACCGCGAGGGTGCCTTGCACAGACCAGGTGAAGGCGGTCGCATACATGGCCGCATCAAGGACACTATGCCAACCAGCCTCTATACCCGAGCACTCACCAACCCGGTAGTGGCGGGCGCTGTAGTCGCCGCAGCAGGTGCCGCTGCTCTGGCTCTGATGGGCAAAAAGCGCACAGACAACGGTAAGCGCAATTACAAGCAGGAGAATACCAAACCAGAGATGGTAGAGGTTGTGGAGATTGTAGAAGAAGTGAATGTTAATCCACTTCCTCCGCAGCGACCGCTCTAAACTGCTTTTTCTGCCTGCGCCAACTGTGCAGGCAATGCATAAAAGCTTCGAAAACAGGTGCAAAGTCCAGAACTTTTGCACCTGTTTTTGTTTTTATATAGAGAGCAGCTGAGACAGCCAGATTTCCAAAATAAAAATATTACAATAAAAACAAGCATTAAGGCTTAACACAATCCCACATCCGCCCAACAAAAATTTGTTTAAAATATGGCTTAAGAGTCTATAAAGGTTATTTTAGCTTAATCAAACCAGAAACACATCTGATATTATATTTATAATTAGTAAATCA
>NZ_AKIS01000152.1:0-11951 GCF_000277005.1 Pontibacter sp. BAB1700
GCGGCCCCTGTTAGGAGCCTTCCGGAATCCGTTTCATTTCGAAGCGGGCTGCAAAGGTAAGCAGATCTTTTCAACCTGCAAGCACCAAGGCAAAGTTTTTTTCAGTCTTTATTTCCAGTGCGTCGCCTCTCAACTTTGACACCGGTGGCCGCCCTGCCGGCCGCCTCTCACTCTCGTTTCCCGACCCGTTGTACCGTGTTGGGAGTGCAAAGGTCAGAAAAAAATCCGATTGCGCAAGGGGTATGTTATAACATTAGCTAGCGCGTCAAGACGGTTCCGTTTAACTGTCTGAGTTGCACCATCAAAATTTTAAAAATAACTTCAAAGTTTCTAAGTATTTCTTCTCAAGCAATTATATTTCCCTTCTTTTAGCTCTATTTCCTTTACCAGTGCCCTTACATTACACTCTTATATAATAGGAGAGGTATAGCTAAACTAATGGCTATACCTCTCCTATTATATTATTAAAGTCGTTTGTTCTTTACACCGCCGCTGCCTCGGCATACTCCTGCAGGTACTTATACCTTTCGGTCAGTTCTCCCCCTTTTGTAATGGTAGCTCGCTCCAGCATACCTCCTTCATCGTTATTAAAGAACTGCGGGAATACATTGTCTATAAGATGGCGGCCGAAATCCCGGGAAGCGTTGCGGGGTAGTTCACAAGGCAGGTTGTCGACAGCCATTATGGTGATGTTGTCCTTTCTATTATAAGGAGGTTCGAGCTCGCCCGTCTCTGGATTGTAGTCGTAGGCAGGTTCCGTAATTGTGGTAGCACGTTTGGTCGTAGGTATAGAGCCATCCACGTCGCAGGTGATGTCGGCGATGGTATCGATCTTGAAATCAGGCTCCCTGGTATCTTCTTCGGAGAAGAGCTTCGGAGCACGCGGGTCCCAGTAGGCACAGGCCATCAGGAGGTCGGTTACTTTGGTGAACTTGCGGAAAGTGGACTGGTATAGCTCCGGGTGTGCATAGAAGTCTGGCGAGTCCCATACCTCTACATCAGGGCGGTTGTTGTAGTCGCCGGAGTGCAGTTGGGCATATACCGGCTCTTTGAATTGCTTGTACAGGTAATCGAACACGCTCACCTTTCTGATACCCATCTTGTCGAGCACTTCCATGGCGCCGCTCGCCACACGACCGCCACCTGTCACAGCAATTTTGATCGGAGGCAGCTTCACTTTAAAGTACTCCTCCTGCATGTCTTCCATCTCATGGCAAAGGTAGGCGGGCTTCAGGTCGAAGAGCTTCCACTTCTTGCCGTAGGTAAGTATACCGTTGTAGGCACCCACTATACCTGCATACCTGCCAAAAGCTACGACCCGCTGCCCCTGTGCATTGGTCAGAAGTTCATAATCTATTAAAGTAATGTTCTTGTCGAGCACGGCCCGCAGAAGCTTGGCGTTGTGCGGCTGCTTCTTTATCGTGTGGGAGAAAAAGAAATACATTTTATTCGGAATCAGTTGATCGACGGGCACTTCCTTTACGCCCATCAGCACATCGCAATCGTTCAGGTCCTGCTGCAGGGCTATACCTAGTTCGGCATATTCTTCGTCGGTAAAACAGCGCACGTCACTGGGCTGCACCACCACCTCTGCTCCCGGAAACTCCTGCATGGCCTCCACACATTTTTTCGGGGTGAGCGGTACGCGCTTGTCAACTGGTATTTTGCCTTCCTTGATGATACCGATCTTAACTTTTTCCATAGGTGCGTGTTTCTGAATTGTTCTGCTGCAATTTATGTTTGTCAGTCTGGGGAAAGCCAGGCGCTACACCTTATATAGAGGTACACTATATAATATAGTGTGAAAGGCCAGTCGCCACACCCCGAACTATTTAGCTTTCATGCTTCAATATAATAAACAATTACTATTACTTTTGTAGAAAATATTGAAAGAGAGCCTTTGGCTTGTCTTCCACTGGAAAGTAAAAACCCAAATTCCCAATCAATACTTCATCGATATGATACTTAAAACAAAACCTGCTGATACTTTTAAGGAGCGCCACAACGGTCCGGATAAAGAGCAAATGCAGGACATGCTTAAAACCATCGGGGTAGACTCGCTGGATCAACTGATTGAGGAGACCGTACCGGCCGCCATTAGACTAAAAAAAGCCGCTGAACCTGCCAAAGGCTCTTTCTGAAACAAACTTCCTGAAGCAATTCGGACAGATCGCCAGAAAGAACAAGGTATACAAATCGTATATCGGTCTGGGTTACAACGACACCATCATGCCTCCTGTGATTCTTCGCAACATTATGGAGAACCCGGGTTGGTATACCGCTTATACCCCATACCAGGCTGAGATCGCGCAGGGCCGTTTGGAGGCGCTGATCAACTACCAGACCATGGTAATGGACCTGACCGGTATGGAGATCGCCAACGCATCGCTGCTCGACGAGGGCACTGCCGCTGCCGAGGCTATGGTATGTTCTTTGCCCAGCGCAAAGGTGCACGCAAGAATGCCAACCGCTTCTTCGTATCCAACCTGGTGCTGCCACAAACACTGGACATTCTTACTTCACGCGCCATTCCTATCGGCATTGAGCTGGTAATCGGCGATCACCGCGAAGTGGACTTCAATGACGAGACGTTGTTTGGTGCCCTGGTGCAGTATCCTGCTGCCGACGGTGCCATTTTCGATTATACTGACTTCATCAGCAAAGCACACGCACAGGATATCCTGGTAGCTGTAGCTGCTGACATTCTTTCTTTGACGCTGCTAACACCTCCAGGTGAAATGGGCGCCGACGTAGTGGTAGGTACTACCCAGCGTTTCGGCGTGCCGATGGGCTTTGGTGGTCCGCATGCGGCTTACTTTGCTACAAAAGACGCCTTCAAGCGTGTAATCCCGGGCCGTATTATCGGTATTTCGGTGGATGCCGCCGGTGACAGAGCCTACCGCATGGCCCTGCAGACACGCGAGCAGCACATCCGCCGCGAGAAAGCGACTTCTAACATCTGTACTGCGCAGGTACTGCTGGCGGTAATCGCAGGTATGTATACCGTGTACCATGGCCCACGTCGCCTGAAGTACATCGGTCTGAACACACACTCGCTGGCGCAGCAACTTGAGAAAGGCCTGAAGGCCCTTGGCTTTGAGCAGCTGAACGAACAGTATTTCGACACGCTGAAAATTGCCGTGGAGAGTGCTGATATGAAGAACGCCATCCGCACAGAGGCAGAGGCGGCAGGAATCAACTTCCGTTACTTCGAAGAAAACTTCATCGGTATTTCCCTGCACCAGAACACAGACCTGGATGATGTAAAAGCTATCCTGGCGGTGTTCGCGAAAGTAGCTGGCAAGTCGGCTGACGTGCTGGGTATAGACGAACTGCCAGAGGAGACTGAAATCACTTGGTCAGATAAACTGATCCGTACAAGCGAGTACCTGACGCACGAGGTGTTTAACAAGCACCACTCCGAGCACGAGATCCTGCGTTACATGAAGCACTTGGAGAACAAAGACATTTCATTGGTTCACTCCATGATCTCTTTGGGCTCTTGCACCATGAAACTGAACGCCACGGCTGAGATGATTCCGGTAACCTGGCCAGAGATCGGTCAGCTGCACCCATTCGCTCCTGCCGACCAGACACAAGGTTATGCTGAGATCTTCAAGAACCTCGAGGCCTGGCTTTGCGAGATCACCCGTTTCGATGCGATGTCGCTGCAGCCTAACTCGGGTGCTCAGGGCGAGTACGCTGGTCTGATGGTGATTCGTGCTTACCACGAGTCACGTGGCGACCATCATCGTAACGTAGCACTTATACCTTCTTCTGCACACGGTACCAACCCAGCCTCTGCTGTAATGGCCGGCATGAAAGTGGTGATCGTGAAGTGCGACGAGAAAGGTAACATCGACGTAGCCGACCTGCGTGCGAAAGCAGAGCAATATAAGAATGAGCTGTCTTGCCTGATGGTGACTTACCCATCTACACACGGTGTATATGAGGAGTCTATCATCGAGATCTGCCAGGTAATTCACGACAACGGGGGCCGTGTATACATGGACGGTGCCAACATGAACGCACAGGTAGGTTTGACTTCGCCAGCGCACATTGGTGCTGACGTGTGCCACCTGAACCTGCACAAGACCTTCTGTATACCTCACGGTGGCGGTGGTCCTGGTATGGGTCCAATCGGTGTGGTAAAAGACTTGGCTCCGTTCCTGCCTGGTCACGCTGTGGTTGACCTAGGTCGTCCGGAAGCGATCAACGCTATTTCGGCTGCTCCTTGGGGTTCTGCTTCTATCCTGCCTATCTCTTATGCCTACATCGCGATGATGGGTGGCGAAGGTCTGACAGAGGCTACCAAAGTGGCGATCCTGAACGCGAACTACATCAAGGCGCGTCTGGAGAAACACTATCCGGTGCTGTATGTAGGCAAAAACGGCCGTTGCGCACACGAAATGATCCTTGATTGCCGCGAGTTCAAGAAGTATGGCGTGGAGGTAGAGGATATCGCGAAGCGTCTGATGGACTACGGTTTCCATGCGCCAACTGTATCGTTCCCGGTAGCGGGTACGCTGATGGTGGAGCCAACCGAGTCGGAGGCACAGGAAGAACTGGACAGATTCTGCGACGTGATGATCTCGATTCGTGAGGAAATCCGTGAGATCGAAGCGGGCAAGGCTGACCAAAAGAACAACGTGCTGAAGAATGCACCGCATACCTTGAAAGTGGCGATGGTGGAGAACTGGGAGCGCCCTTACTCTCGCGAGAAGGCGGTATTCCCGATGGCTTACCTACGCGACAACAAGGTATGGCCAACCGTGAGCCGCATCGACAGCGCTTACGGCGACCGTAACCTGGTTTGCTCTTGCGCTCCGATCGAGGCCTACAACGAGAATGAAAATGAGATGGTAGCCATCGGCTAATCTATCTTAAGCTTATACCTGAAAAGCCTGGCCACATCGGTCAGGCTTTTTTGTTTTTAGGCCGTGCAAATCGCCTTCGCCTGTACCTCTTCATACCTTGAATTAACTGCACCATTTTAGCTTGCACCTGGCAACAATCTCCACAGCTATACCTACTAATTATCCAGCACCGTATACCTGTTTTAGAAATGTCCTGTACTTAAACCAACAGCTATATGCGAAACGCTATACCTCACTTCAAACACTTGTTATACCTGATCCCTGCCTTCCTGATCGGTTTGAGCGGCTGCATACCTTCTATAGTAGCTGACAGCACCTACGACCGCAGCGTAGACTTTCAGATATACCGCACATTTGCTTTGATGGAACCAGAGATGGCCAACACCTCCGCAGATCCCAATCTGTACGAGCCGCTGCTGGACAGGCGGGTGCGCGATGCTATCGCAGCTGAGTTGGTTAAGAAAGGTTTGCTGCTTGACGTCGAAAATCCAGACCTGCTGGTTGCTTATGATGTGTCAGTAGCACAGGATGCCGCTACTGCTTCCCCTGATTTTGGCTACGCTTACTGGTTTGGCTATCGTTTCAATTATAACTCTGCCGATTTTCCGGGATACAGACCAGTCGCACAATATATACCTGGAACCATGCTGATCGACCTGATATCGTCCAGTACCAACGAGTTAGTGTGGCGCGGCGTGGCAGAAGGCGATATTAATGTGACACAGACAGACGAGAGCAGGATCAGAAGGTCCATTATCAGTATCCTATCACAATATCCACCTAACAGACCCGCATCCAGCAGGCCAAGTTCACGATAACTTACAGGCGATAAGACAGACTGAAGCCGCCGTAGTAGTTGCGCGGTGATGCCGGTTGGAAGTAGCGCCCGCCGAATGCGTTGAGGTCATTACCCAGACTGTACTTCTGATCCGTCAGGTTTTCAGAGCCTGCAAATATGTCCAGCACAAACTGTCTTCCCAATTCCCTTCTCAATCCTAAACGAGCACCTGCTACGAGGTAAGCATCGGCGTACACTGTGTTTTCATCCGTAAGCGGAATCTCGTCTACATAGTTGGCCGTCAGGTGCAGGTATAGGCCTAAGCGGGTAGCTAGGTCGAGGCCGGCGGTTAAGGTATGCGGGGCTACGCCGGTGAGTTGGTTCCCACTCAGGTCGGTGTCATCTTTCTGGTAATCGCGGAATCGGAAGTGGCTCAAGGTATAGCTGCTCCATACCTTGAGCAAACTCACGGGCTGCGTGGCATCTTCGAGTAAGGTATAACCCAAGGCTGCTTCGAGTCCACTTTGCGTAGTAGCGCCTACATTTCGGAACACAGCGATGCTCGACAGATCCTGCCGACTCGCAATCGTCTCCCGCAGCCGGAAGTGAAAAGCCACCACATCAAAACTCAGTTTCCTGGCCAAGGCAAAGCCCCGTATACCTGCTTCGTAGTTTATACCTTTCTCCGCCTCCAGTTCCTGGTTTAGGGCACCATCGGAGGTCAGCAGTTCTTCTTCAGAAGGCGGCGAAAAACCTGCACTTACGCTTCCGTGCACCGACACCTGCTCGTTCAGGCGCTTGAGCAAAGCCACCCGTGGCGAAAGCACTGCGCTGAAGTCGCGACTATACTGGTAAGGACTGCCGCCAGGAGCCTGATGCAGGCGTGTGATCTCATACCTGGTATCGTTTAGGCTTAGTGCGGCAGTTGCGATCCAGTTGCCGGGCAGTTCGAACTCAGCCTGCGTGAACAGCAAGCCGGTCTTGGCCAGCACTTCGTCGTCGGTGCGCAGCGAGTCTGCTCTGCCTTGGTTGTTATCGTAGGTGCGGGCTGCCTCAAAACCGCGCTGGTATTCGCCGCCGAAGGTGATTGTAGTAGCTGCGGAGCCGAGCTGTGTGTTGTAAACAAAACGGCTTCGGCCTCCATATTCCTGGTTAGTGTTGCGTTCATAGTCGGTATTGAACGGATGGTCTCTATACCGAAACAAGCCATACAGAGCAGTCGTGTTTCTCCAACTGTCACTGAAGCGGTATTCCTGCGACAGCCCAATGTTTATACCTTGCTGATTCATCGAAGCATTCTGTGCCACACTCCCGAACATTCCGCCCCGTGCCTGCCGCGGATCCTGCTCATACTGCTCCTGTGTCAGTCCGCCGGGCAACTGGTAAAACAGGTCGGAGTAAATCAGGTTGGCTTGGATCGTGCTTTTGTCAGATGGATTGAAGGTGGAGGTCAGCATAAGCGTCTCCCGGTCCATACTGGATTGCTCCCGGTAACCGTCGAGTTGCTGGCGGGAATACTGCAGGTATAGGCTCTGCTTCTCACTGCTCACGCTGGCACTGGCAGTATAGCGCTGTAAGCCAAACGAGCCAAAGGTAGCACCTGCCTGAAATTGCTTCTCTCCGGGAGCTGCTCTGCGGGGTTCCAACAAAACTGTTCCGCCTGTACCTGCTCCGTAAATACTGCCTGCCGGACCTTTCAGTATTTCCATACTGTTGAAGTTGGAAGCATCATACAGGTTCAGGTTGGTGATGCCATTTGACTCGGTGAGGGGAATTTCACCCAGGTATAGCTTCACGTTGCGTATACCATAGGGTGAGCGCAAACTGCTGCCCCTGATGGAAAGCCGGTAGCTGGCTGTGGCCCGTTCCTCCATTCGCACCCCCGGTACTGTATTTACGGCACGCACCAGCGAGCTTTCGTCAAAGCGCTGAGTCACTTCCCGGCCTACTACGCTCAAGGCTCCGGCTGTTTCCAGCAGAGGCCGGTTGCTTTCATAGCCAGTCACCACTACCTCTGAAAGACTAGCCGTCAGAGGCTGTAGGTACACCCGAAGAGCCGTACCTGGCTGGATGCGCTGTAAGAAAATAGTATCGGCCTTATACCAATGTGCGAGATCAGCAGGAAAGTCGCTTGGTCTGCAACCGACAAATCAAAGCGCCCGGAATTATTGGTTAGCGCCTGTTCGCCTGTGTTGACTGTCACCGTCACACCTTCCAGCGCCTGGCGGGTCTTGGCGTGCAGTACCTGGCCGTTGACCTGTTGCTGAGCGTAACTCAGAAAAGGCAGCAGCATGAGGTTAGTCAGAAAAAGGGATCGGAGCAGGAGTAGTGATTGATTCATGTATGCAAGTTAACTGCTAACAAAACGGGTTATACCTTTTGAGGTTTAGATTTATGCAGGAATTGCTATGTTCTGCCCGTTTGTAACAATCAGAGCTGGCATTCGGTTAAATCAAAATACAAACCATATCTGTGAAATTAAACCTACCCATAACTATGAAAAAACTACTTACAACTACTGCTTCGCTAGCTTTGGCACTGACGCTTATTGGTGCGCCAGCCCTTGCGCAGGGAGGTGAAAAACCAGTGAGTGCTTCCGTGGAAGGCCATATCTTTAAACCTGCCCGGGTAGATGCTACCGACGCCCGCGTGAAGCAGCTAAAAGTTCCAGCCGGTTTCCAGATCACGAAGTTTGCCGAAAACCTCAACAAGCCCCGCATGATTGCCGTGAGCAACGACGGTGTGGTGTATGTGACTGACCGTGACAAGGGCACCGTGACCATGATCCGCGACTCGAACAAAGACGGGAAGGCTGACGAGCAGAAAGTAGTGGCCACCAAAGAGCACATGCACGGCATTGTGATAAAAGACAATCAAGTGTGGCTGGCTACTATAAAGGAATTATACACCGCTAACATCAACAAAGACGGGTCGCTATCTGAACTACAAATGCTCCTGGATGACCTACCCGATGGCGGCCAGCACCCGAACCGTACGCTGCGCATCGGCCGCGACAACAAGCTTTACATTTCTATCGGTAGTACCTGCAACTCCTGCGATGAGCCAAACAAGGAGCACGCCACTATTCTGCAAGCTGACCTTGACGGCAAAAACCGCAAGGTATATGCCAAGGGTCTCCGCAACACACTTGGCTTTGACTGGCACCCGCAAACAGGGGAAATGTTTGGTATGGACCATGGCATAGACTGGCTGGGTGATGATGAGCAGCGCGAAGAGCTGAACAAAATCGAGGAAGGCGCTGACTATGGCTGGCCCTACATATACGGTGAAGGAAAAGAAAACCCCGGCGACCAGCCCGATGATATGAGCTATGAAGAGTATAAAAAGAAAACCAAGTATCCACTGCTCACCTATACCGCCCACGCCTCGGGCCTTGATATGATTTTCTATAAAGGCACTCAGTTTCCGAAAGAATATACCGGCGATGCCTTTGTAGCTTTCCACGGATCATGGAATCGCTCTAAACCAGCCGGCTACAAAGTGTCTCGTATTCGCTTCGAGAATGGTCAGCCAAAAGAGTTTGTGGACTTCGTGACAGGCTTTCTGGTAGATGACAACAAGTCGCAGTTTGGCCGAGTGGTAGGTGTCGCCACGCACACTGATGGCTCACTACTGGTAACTGATGACTCAAATGGAGTAGTGTACCGCATTGCCTATACTGGCGGTAAACAGCAACAAAACCAGCGCAACAAACGCTAAGGCTCGCAGCTGAAAAATAAAAAAAGGCTCCGTAGAATCTACGGAGCCTTTCCAAACTATGAAAGCTAATGAAATTTTTAAATCCTGTTAAAGGAGCTCTTACTTGATTCGGAACTCGGTTCTTCTGTTTTGCTGGTGCATTTCCTCCGGACAAGACACCCCATCGGTACACTTGTTCACCAACCTTGTCTTACCATAGCCTTTGGCAGTCAGCCTGTCTTTGGCTATACCTTTCTCAATCAGGTAATCCACGGCGGCCTGGGCTCTGCGCTCAGAAAGCACCTGGTTATACTTCAGACTTTCACGGCTATCGGTATGCGAACTCAGCTCAATCTTGATCGTAGGGTTTGCCACCAGTACTTCAGCCAGCTTATCAAGCTCTTTGGCAGCATCCGAGCGGATATCCCACTTGTCAAGGTCGTAGTAGATGTTCTCCAGCACAATGGCTACGTTCTTCTCGTCGCGGTCGAACACCATCGCTACCTGTAGGGTATCCGGAGCGGTTTTTGGAACCACCACCAACGAATGCTGATTCAGATAGCCTTGCTTAGAGCCCTGCATGACATAGGAATTTCCTTTACGGCCATCCATAAAGTACTGCCCTTTTGTGTTTGTCAGAGCTGTACTGCTATCATTCTGGTTCTGCTGTGCGATCAGGAGCTGCACCTGCGGCAATGGAAGCTGCACGTTCTTTTTCTGCTCGTTCTGCTTGCGCTCCAGCGTAGTCACAGCTATCACAACAGGCTTTTGCAGTACTTTGAAGCTGTAGATATCGTCAGTTCCGTTGCTGCTTTCGCGGTTAGACGACAGCAGACCAGTTTCTTCGTCTTCGTTGAACATGATACCATAATCGTGCTTCGAAGAGTTGATCGGGTGGCCCATGTTGTTCACGGCCGTCCAGGCAGCGTGCTTGCCTCGGCTGCAAAAATATCCAGACCGCCCATTCCCATGTGTCCATCGGATGAGAAATACAGCTTGCCATTCTGATCCACATAAGGGAAGCTCTCACGACCCGATGTGTTGATCAGTATACCGGCATTGACAGGCTCTCCCCAGCTACCATCAGGCTGACGCAGGGTATAGTAGATGTCCGTCTCGCCCATACCACCCGGCATATCTGACACGAAGTACATGATCTTACCATCAGGTGACAGGGCCGGATGACCAACGGAGTATTCTGCTACATTGTTAAAAGCAAACGGCTTTATATCTGTCCAGGTAGCACCTTGTTTTTTGGATGAGTAAATCTCCAATCGGTTGATGTATTCGTTCACCTGCGACTTTTCTACCCAACTAGTCGGGTCAGCATTGCCAGACTTACGCTGCTGCACCAGTTGCGTACGGGTGAAGTAAAGTGTCTGCCCGTCTTCGGTAGCCGAGGCTGTGGCATTGTGGTACTGGTCGTTGATCATTTCGTGCAGCGCAGTGGGTTTGCCCCAGTTGCCATTGCCATCGCGGCTGGCCATAAAGAGCTGCAGGTACGGGCGACCGGTCCAGCCATAGGTGCCGGCTGATATTCCTTCCTGATCCACACCACGGTCTGATGTAAAGATGATCGCGTCTTTGCCATAATTCATCGGGCTGAAGTCAGAGAAACCCTGAACGTTCAGTCCGCTCAGGCGCTGCACCTCGGCCAGCGGCATTTTCTGGTTGGTCCAGCTTATTGCCTTGTCGCAAGACGCCATCAGGTGCTGGGCACGCTCATCCTTTTGCGGTACTTCCTCAGCCCACTGCATGTACTGTTGCTTGGCCTCTTCGTACTTGCCGTTACTGCGCAGCGCTTCAGCATAGTGGTAAATGTTCTGCGGGTCACGACCTGGCATGGCCACTACCTGTGCATACCAACGCTCTGCCTCCACGGTCTGACGTGTCAGGCGGTAGGAGTCGGCAATGCGCTCAGCCGTTTTCACATCCGGCTTGCGCTTCTCAGATGCTTTCTTGTACTGCTCTAAAGCCAGCGCAAATTCAAACTTTTCGTAGTGCTTGTTTGCCTTGCGAAGCTCCTGCTGCGCTTCGGCTACAGGGGCAGCGCCCAGCATCAGGGCAGCGGTGAGGTATAAGGGTATATGTCTGAAATTCATATGCGGTAAGAGCTAATATTAAAAGTATTGCGGCGTCAGCATTTTCGTGTCCTGCTTCTTGAAGAAGTAGTAACCTACCGATATCTCGTGCGATTGAAAACCGCTCAGGTCGTTGAGCATGCGGTCGTAAGAGTAACCCAGGCGTAAGGCGTTGGTTACCTGTAGTTCGGCGATTAGGGCCAGCGCAGTGCGCTTGTTCACCGGATCAGCCACTTCATTCTTATTGAAGAGGTTCATGCTCGTACGGTAGGAGCTACCCAGCCACAGACGGTCACCCAGCAGCACGAAACCATTCAGGTCCACATTGGCCGGTGCGTTGAAGTCTTCTTTTACCAATATGCTTGGTTTCAGCTTCACGAAGTTGCTAACTTCAAACACGTAGCCTGTTGTGAAGTAATAGTGACGGATCGGCTCGATCTGGAAAACATCTTTGTACTGGATCAGGTCAGAGGCAGACAAACCTGCGTAGAAACGCGGTGTGTTAAAGTAGATACC